>CAJXJM010000072.1 GCA_913054205.1 uncultured Rhodospirillaceae bacterium | reverse complement strand
GACGCTCTTCCGATCTGGGATAAAGCCCATGTCGAGCATCCGGTCGGCTTCATCAATCACTAATATCTTCACATCACGAAGCAACAAGCCGCCACGATCAAACAGATCAAGCAAGCGTCCGGGGGTTGCGATCAAAACATCGACACCGCGGTCGAGCAGCTTATTTTGCTCAACCATAGAAGTGCCGCCAATGATCAAGGCTTTTGTAAGTTTGCTGTACTTGCCATAGGTGTCAAAGTTTTCCGCAACCTGAGCCGCCAATTCGCGGGTTGGTTCTAAGATGAGAGTGCGCGGCATCCGCGCCCGTGCGCGCCCGTGCGACAAAATATCGATCATCGGTAAGGTGAAAGAGGCAGTTTTACCGGTGCCAGTTTGAGCACAGCCCAGAATATCGCGTCCCATCAAAACAGTCGGGATGGCTTTTTCTTGGATGGGGGTCGGTTCGGTGTATCCGGCATCGGACACAGCATTAAGTACTTCCTCGCTAAGACCAAGGTCAGCAAAGCTCATATGTGATGTTCCAGGTTGGATGCGTATTTTAACAGGAGACTAATGCTCATAATCATTGAGAGTGGGGGCGAAATAGGCGAAATTAAGGTGATTGTCAATGGGCATTTGTTGCATATATGAAATGGCATTTGTTTAACTCTTGTTAAGCCGAGCGCGAACAGGCATGTAATTATCAGGTATAACAACAGTATAGAGTGTTTATGAGCGGCATAAATTTACCTTATTGAGGCATTCTCCCGGATATTGCGGAAGACGTCTTTGTTGCGCCCAATGCGACGATCATCAGAAAAGTCAAAATCGGCGCGGGGTCGAGTATCTGGTTCAACACGGTTTTACGCGGTGATGTTGAGGCAATCACTATTGGTGAGCGCAGCAATTTGCAAGACGGCACAATCGTTCACGTCACCGGCGGCAAATATGAAACACATATTGGCAATGATGTTAGCATTGGGCATAAAGCGCTAATCCATGGCGCTACATTAGAAGACAGCTGTTTTATTGGTATGTCAGCCACCGTAATGGATATTGTCATCGTTGAAACGGCTGCCATGGTCGCAGCCGGGGCGCTGGTTACGCCAGGCAAGCGTGTCAAATCGGGTGAGTTGTGGGGTGGCAATCCGGCCAGGATGATGCGTAAATTGAAGCCGGAAGAAAATGATCTCCGGCCTTATGTGGTTGATATGTATATTAATCTCGGTCAGGAATATAAAACTGAAATAGAAAAATAATGCTAAAAAGCACCTGTTTTTAGCGAAAAATAGTATATAGTCGGCTGAATATTATGTGGATTACTAAATAATTGTGTTTACTTAGGGGATGTTCGTAACCTGTTAACGAAATTGCGGCATTGTCGAAGCTGTTGTGTTTTAATCAGGGGACCTGTCTCTAGGGGATTGAGGATATGAAGGATTTTAGAAATCTGTTAAAGGTAAATTTGTCGCGTAAATTGTTGGCAACAGTTGCGTTGACTGCGTTATTGGCTGGTTGTTCGTCCGTTCCGGACGCGATTAATCCGGTTGAATGGTACAAAGGTGCCCGTGATGCCATCATGGGCGATGACGAAAAAAAGAAAGATACCAAAAGTAAATCCTCGAGCGAGAGGTCTGTGCCTGGCGCAAATGAAAGCTTTCCGAAACTCTCATCTGTACCGGATCGGCCAAAAGCCACCGTTGCGGAAGAACGTAAACGCATTGCAGCTGGTTTAGTTGCTGACCGCGAGGAATCTCGAAAATATTCAAATGAGGTCATTCGCCGTCAAGGTGATGCGGCGAACACGCCGCCACCGCCGCCGCCAACTGTTAATTTGCAACCTACGCCGCCATCGCGACCAAAAGCACCTGTTGTGAGCCGGGCTGCGCCAGCACCTAAGCCGGCACCACTACCAAAGCCTATGGTTGCACAAAAGCCAGCGCTGGCGCCGATGCTAAGAGCCGCGCCGAAACCCGCGCCGAAAATGAAGCCGGTTACCTCAATCCAGCGGACCAGCCCGCAATTGCGCGTCGCACCTCCATCCGCGATGGTCAAAGTGCCGTCGGTTAATCCGAATTCGCCACAATTGGCCGCTATTCCGGGATCTTCAAATAGCTCATTTCAATATGAGACTGTCGTCGTTTCCGGAAATGGAGTGCAAACAATTGGCTCCCGTCGTGGTGCAAGGTCTGGCTCTGGCGCACGCACATTAACGCATGGAATGCAGGGGTCTTATCAGGTCGCAACGATCTTGTTCGACAATGGATCTTCTACGGTGAAATCGCGTGATCGTCGGGTACTGCGCCAGGTGATTGCCCAGCATAAACAAGTTGGTGGCACGCTCCGAATAATTGGCCATGCCAGCCGCCGTACCAGGACAAATGATCCGATTAGACATAAAATGGCCAACTTTCAGGTCTCTACTGCTCGGGCAGAGCGGGTCGCCAAGGAATTGGTAAAAATGGGAGTGAAAGCAAATAAATTGTTAGTTGGCTCCGTTTCTGATAGTGAACCGCGGTATTACGAATATATGCCTTCGGGTGAAGCGGGAAATCGCCGTACAGAGATCTATATAGACTTCTAATTGCTTCGGCAGGCGTTTCGGCGCACCACCATCGTTTAGGTATATTTGGGTGGGCTTGCTCTCATGATGAGGGCGAGCCAATCGTTAGTTATAGAATCGAAAGGCGCCATCGGCAGTTAGAGCAATGGATCAGGAATTCCATAGAATCAAACGGTTACCTCCATACGTTTTCAATGAAGTGAATGCGATGAAGGCACGTGCTCGAGCGGCAGGTGAAGATATTATCGACTTTGGAATGGGCAATCCTGATCAGCCGACACCCAAGCATATTGTCGAGAAATTGATCGAAACGGTCGAGGATCCCCGTACGCACCGCTATTCTGCGTCGCGTGGAATTCCTGGATTGCGGAAAGCTATTTCCGGCTATTATGCTAATCGTTTCAACGTCGATATTGATCCTGATTCGGAAGCAATCGTAACTCTGGGCTCGAAAGAAGGCTTGGCAAATCTCGCCTCGGCCATTACCAGCCCGGGTGACGTGATCCTTGTGCCGAACCCGAGCTATCCGATCCATCAATTTGGCTTCATTATAGCAGGTGCCGCTGTGCGCAACGTGCCGGTGACACCGGATGGCGATTATTTGAAGGCGCTTGAGATTGCGGTTATCCATTCTGTGCCGAAACCGACGGCGGTCGTGCTCAACTACCCCAACAATCCAACGTCGATAACGGCAGATTTGGATTTCTATGGGCAGGTCTATGAATTCTGTAAACATCACGGCATCTATATTTTGTCAGATTTGGCCTATGCGGAAGTATATTTTGATGACAACCCACCGCCGTCAATCCTGGAAATTCCAGGCGCGCGCGACATATCGGTCGAATTTACGTCGATGAGTAAAACCTATTCGATGCCGGGGTGGCGGGTTGGATTTGCTGCCGGCAATAAGAATTTGATTGCAGCTCTGGCACGGATCAAATCCTATCTTGATTACGGCGCGTTTACACCAATCCAGGTAGCAGCGATCGCGGCGCTTAATGGCCCGCAAGATTGTGTTGACGAGATGCGCCAGATGTACCGCGAGCGCCGCGACGTTTTAATCGAAAGTTTTGGAGCAGCGGGCTGGGACATTCCGAGCCCTCCAGCGACCATGTTCGCCTGGGCGCCAATCCCGGAAGCGTTTAGACATTTAGGCTCTGTTGAATTTTCAAAGCTGTTGTTGAGTGAGGCGCAAGTGGCTGTTTCACCGGGCGTTGCTTTTGGCGAACACGGCGACGGACATGTCCGCGTATCGTTAGTGGAAAACCGCCACCGCATCCGCCAAGCTGCTCGGAATATAAAGACCTTCCTCGGCTCATATGATAAAGTGTTGGAACAAACAGAAAAAAAACGAGCTACAGCGTCTTGAATAAATCACCATTGAGAATTGGTATTGCCGGGCTCGGCACGGTTGGTGCCGGAACCATTAAACTGCTTGAAAGCCAAGCGGCACTGATATCCCTGCGCTGTGGCCGTGATATCAAGGTGACGGCTGTATCGGCGCGCGATAAAGCCAAAGACCGCGGTGTTGATCTCTCCGGCTACAAATGGCACGACGATCCGGTTGGGCTTGCCTCAGATGATGAGGTCGATGTTATTACTGAATTGATCGGCGGCGAGGACGGTGCGGCTAAAGTTTTGGTCGAAGCGGCAATTGCCAATGGCAAACATGTCGTCACGGCCAATAAAGCGCTGATTGCGCATCATGGCACAGAGCTGGCAAAATCAGCAGAAGCCGCCAATGTTGCGCTCGCTTTCGAAGCCGCTGTCGCCGGCGGCATTCCGATTGTTAAAGCCATGAAAGAAGGGCTTGCTGCCAACAACATCTCTCGGGTGTTCGGCATTTTAAACGGCACGTGCAATTACATTCTCTCTGAGATGCGCGAAACCGGCAAAGATTTTGAGATTGTGCTCAAAGAAGCGCAAGACCTTGGGTACGCTGAAGCCGATCCCGCTTTTGATGTCGATGGCGTCGATGCCGCGCACAAATTGGCGATCTTGACCAGCTTAGCCTTTGGCTGCGAAGTAAACTTCAAAGATGTTTATATCGAAGGCATCCGTCATGTCTCGCCGCTCGATATCGAGTTCGCCGATGATCTCGGTTATCGCATTAAGTTGCTCGGCATAGCGCGCAAGACTGATCAAGGAATTGAGCAGCGCGTTCACCCTTGCATGGTGCCGCTGGACGCGCCGATCGCGCATATTGAGGACGTTTTCAACGCTGTTGTTGCCGATGGTGATTTTGTCGATACAACGATGTATGAAGGCCGGGGCGCAGGCGAGGGGCCGACGGCCTCAGCGGTTGTCGCTGATATCGTCGACATCGCAAGTGACCGGAGGAGCAATACCTTCTCCATTCCTGCCGACAAACTTTCAAAGATGAAGGTCGCGCCGATTTCTTCTCATGTCGGCTCTTACTATGTGCGCTTTATGGTGGCCGACAAACCGGGTGTTTTTGCGGCGATTGCCAGCGCACTCCATGACAACAATGTATCTATGGAAGCGATCTTACAACGTGGACGCTCCGAAAGCGAAGCCGTGCCGGTTGTGTTGACGACGCATGAAGCCGACGAGGCCTCCATGATCGCGACTTTAGAAGCGATAGAAAAAAATGAAGCGGTGGTGGAACCACCCCGCCTAATTAGGATAGAGTCTTTTTAGAGACTTAAAAAAAATATAACTTAAAAAAAGGTTTTAAAAATTATGGGCGAATACACAGCAAAAATGGATCGAAATATCGCGTTGGAAGCGGTCCGCGTAACTGAGGCCGCCGCACTGGCTGCGTCTAAGTTGATGGGTCGAGGCGACGAAAAAGCCGCTGATCAAGCTGCCGTCGATGCAATGCGCACCGCGTTAAATGGTATGCATATCCAAGGTACCGTTCGAATCGGTGAAGGTGAGCGCGACGAAGCCCCCATGCTTTATATCGGCGAAGAAGTCGGCTCTGGCGATGGCCCTAAAATCGATATTGCGCTTGATCCGTTAGAAGGTACGACGATAACCGCCAAAGGCGGCACCAATGCACTTGCTGTTATCGCGATGGCGGAGGAAGGCGGATTTCTGAACGCGCCCGATACCTATATGGATAAAATTGCCGTCGGACACGGTTTACCGGAAAATGTCGTTGATCTCGATGAGACAGTTGGAAATAATCTAAAAAATCTCGCCAAAGCCAAAGATGTAGAAATCGGCGATTTGGTCGCCTGTATTCTTGACCGCCCACGTCACGAAGAAATCATTTCGAAGTGCCGGGAAGCGGGCGCACGTATCATGCTGATCGGCGATGGTGATGTCAGCGGCGTGATTGCCACGTCAACCGAAGAGGCGGGCGTTGATATCTACATGGGAACCGGCGGCGCCCCGGAAGGCGTGTTGGCGGCCGCGGCGCTCCGCTGTATTGGAGGTCAAATGCAAGGCCGTTTGGTGTTCCGCAATGATGATGAACGGGGCCGCGCTCAGCGCCTGGGTATCGAAGACTATGACAAAAAATATGGTCTGATGGAACTCGCCGGCGGCGAGACCATGTTTGCCGCGACCGGTGTCACCATGGGAACCATGCTCAAAGGTGTGCGCCGGTTTAAGGGCGGTGCGATGACCCATTCTCTGATCATGCGGTCAAAATCAGGTACTGTGCGCTATATTGAAGCCGAACATCACTTTGATCGAAAGCCGGGCTTCGAACCCATCGATAGTTAGTTGTGACGGAAGCTGTGACGGATAAGCTCTTTTTCGAGGTCGAGCGGTCATTTAGCGGAAAGCGGTGGCTGGAAAGACCGAGTGATTCTCGTCAAGCGCTTGCGCTTTCTCAGCAGTTTCAACTGCCGGAAATCATTGGACGGTTTTTAAACGCCCGCGGCATTACAGCAGATCAAGTCGATACCTTTCTTGAACCCAAACTATCCTCATCCTTGCCGGACCCAGCCCATTTGCTGGATATGGATGTGGGTGTCGCGCGCCTTATTGCCGCCATTCAGGCAAAAGAAAAAATTGCCGTCTTTGGCGATTATGATGTCGACGGCGCGACGTCATCGGCGCTGCTGGCGCGCTTTTTCAAATCGATTGGTGTTGATCTTAGAATTTACATTCCGGATCGTATTACCGAAGGCTACGGTCCAAATATCGCCGCGCTTGAAAAGCTAAAAGGCGAGGGCGTCAAAGTCGTTATCACGGTTGATTGCGGTACGACAGCCTTTGAGCCGCTGGCCCATGCCAAAAAAAACGACCTCGATGTCATTATTGTTGATCATCATGTCGCCGAAGCTGGTTTGCCGGATGCGGTTGCTGTGATCAATCCCAATCGGCTCGACGAAGAGAGCGAACATGGCCAGTTGGCCGCTGTTGGCGTGTCGTTCCTACTGGCGGTCGCGCTCAATCGCGGTTTGCGCGAGGTTGGGTATTTCAAGGATCACGCTGACATCAGCGAGCCAGATCTCATGCAGTGGTTGGATATTGTCGCGCTTGGCACAGTGGCCGATATGGTTGCGCTTACCGGTGTTAACCGGGCGTTGGTCGTGCAGGGCCTGAAGGTCATGGCAAAACGCCGCAATGCGGGACTGTCTGCGCTGGCGGATGTTGCGCGCATGGATGAAGCGCCCTCGACCTATCATTTAGGCTTTCTGATGGGGCCGCGGGTGAATGCCGGCGGGCGTGTCGGCGAATCGTACTTGGGCACGCAATTGCTCGCGACCGACGATGCGGATGAAGCCTTCAACATCGCGCAAAAATTGGACGCTTATAATACCGAGCGCCGGGAAATTGAGGACGTGGTGCTTCAAGAAGCACTCGAGCTTGCCGATCAAAAAACTCAAGAAGATGCGTCAGGCTCTGTCGTTTTTATCGCAGGGAAAGATTGGCATCCGGGCGTGATCGGTATTGTTGCGAGCCGTCTCAAAGAACGCTACGGGCTGCCAGCTTGCGTGTTGACCATTCAAGACGGCAAGGCAACGGGATCGGGCCGCTCAATCACGGGCGTTGATTTAGGAGCCTGTGTGATCGCTGCCCGCCAAGCCGGTATCCTGACAAATGGCGGGGGTCACGCGATGGCGGCAGGCTTCTCGCTGGCTGAAGACCAATTGGATGCTTTTAGCGAATTCCTGTCAGAACGTATCGGCAAACAAATCGAAGAGGAGGGCATTGTCCCGACCCTCAACGTAGACGGCGCAATTACAATTGAGGGCGCAACGATGGAGTTGGTCGAAGTGCTGGCCAAGATGGGGCCGTTTGGCACGGGCAATGCTGAACCGCGCTTCGCCTTCTCGAGTGTTCGAATAGCCAAAGTCGATGTCGTCGGCGTCAATCATGTGCGCTGTTTTTTGAGCGGGCTCGATTCGAAAAAGCAACTCGCCTGCATTGCCTTCAGATGCGTCGATACCGAGCTTGGCCAGGCGTTGCTTAACCACAATGGCCTACCGCTCCATATTGTCGGACGGCTCCGCGAGAACCTCTGGCAGGGTCGCTCATCGGTGCAGCTGCTGATCGATGACGTTGCAGCCGTTTCGTAAGTTCAGTTGATGCGCCAATCTCCTTTTTTCATTGTCGGAATTATGTGTCTCGCTGAAGTGCTGACCATGCTCGGCGTATTTACCTTTCCATCGCTGATGCCGGAGTTCATAGAGACGTGGCAGCTTACCAACATCGAGGCCGGCTGGATCGCCGGTATTTTAATCGGTGGATATGCCCTTAGTGTGCCTGTGTTGGTGAGCCTGACGGATCGGGTAGACGCGAGGCTGGTATATATCGTTGGTGCCTTGGTAACGGCGGCGGCACTATTTGGATTTTCGTTATTTGCCAGCGGTTTTTGGAGCGCGTTGTTGTTGCGAATGCTGGCCGGAGTTGGATTGGCGGCGACTTATATGCCGGGGCTTCGTGTTTTAGTCGATCGGTATGAAGGCGCAAAGCAGGCCCGCGCGTTAGCGTTTTATACAGCAAGCTTTAGCCTCGGCACCGCGACTTCGTTTTTCTATTCCGGCCAGGTTGGAGCGTTGGTGGGCTGGGAGCAGGCGCACATGTTTGCCGGGTTAGGTGTGATTGTCTCGGCCGTGTTGGTCGCCATCGCGATGAAACCTGTCACGCCGCAAAAGCCGGAAATCGCCACCAGATTATTGGATTTCAGACCGATCTTCCGCAACAAAGAGGTGATGGGCTATGTATGGGCCTATTGCGCGCATTCGTGGGAGCTGTTTGCCATGCGCTCGTGGCTGGTCGCATTCCTCGCCTTTAGCCTTACGGTGCAGGGGCAGGGGGTGTCTGATAGTGCGCTTGCCCCGACGGTGGTTGCGACCTTGGCCGCTTTTGTCGCCATGCTGACCAGCATTGGCGGTAACGAATTGGCCGACCGCTATGGCCGCCGCCGAATGATTAACTTCTATCTGGTATCGGCAGGATTATTGGCTTTGGGGATCGGTTTCCTGGCGGCCTTACCCTATTGGATCGTTGTCTTGTTGGTGGTTTTATATTCGG
>CAJXJM010000071.1 GCA_913054205.1 uncultured Rhodospirillaceae bacterium | reverse complement strand
GGCGTAATGGTAGCTCGCAACTTCGCCGATATCGCCGCTCGCTTGCAATTCCCGCAACCGCTCAATTGGAAAAACCAAATTGAGGTCCTGTTGAAAGCCGGTGCGATCAAAGTTGGTTGAGTCGTGGCTCATGATAGGATCGTTCATGTCCGTGTCATCGGGAATGATGCGGTACTCACCAACACCTGGCGTGAAAACAGTATCATCTCGGCGGTGTAAACCGGCCGTGGTGATGATCGCGATTTTTCGTTCAGAAAGAGCAGGGCCGTCAACGCAGAGCGTATCGTCGTAATCAGGAAGGTCCTGATTGACGATCATGTTGCGCTGCTTCTCCAGCATATCTGATAAATGTGCCATTGTATTCCTTTGGTTTATTTAAGTCGTTGGGGAAGATTGTTTTAGATGTTGTTGGTGAATGGGGATAATCCGGCGATCTGACATGCCTTGCAAGACCTCATCACCTGAATTAGCGCAGGCTTCATTCACTTTTAAGAGAATTTTGCCGGCGGTTGTCTCACCATAATACCAGTCAGCCAGTTCCTTGTCGGTGGCATTGCCGGGACGCGCGAGGCCAGCCTCAAAATAATAGGCCTTCATCTCATCGGTCGCGAGTTTGAGTATTTGATAACGCGGAATGTCGGTGCGCGGCGGTGCGGTATCTATATCATCGATGAAGGCTACCATGTAATTGACACAGGTTTCGAAATCGACTTCGGAAATGCCCATGGTGGATTTTTTGTTTTTCTCCAGGAACAGATCGTGCCACGTCCGCATGAGCTCGATTTCTTGGGTTAAAGCGGTGAGGGGATCATCCTCGACGCTGACATCTTTAATGCCGTCACCAAAGTTCACCGGACAAGACCAGCCCTCTATATCGCCCTCGTCATTGGTAGCAGGGCCGGGAGGGCCATCTGGAAAATCATCCAAAATAGGGCCGTCCGTGCGCTCCAATAATTTAAGCGCCGCCGTTAAAACGCGTTTTTGAAAATCCGGTTCGTTCGGCGCGCCAAAGGGACGGCCGAGCTCAAATTCACAATAAAGCACACGCGGCGGTCTGATTTTCTCGGAATGCGGCCTTACGAGACTAATTTGCGTGGTCGGAATTCCGGCCCGTTCGAGATAATGCGAGAGCGCGCCGACGGCACGCGTACAGGAAGGTCAGACCGGGCAGAGCGCAACCGCAGAGACATTGTCGACTTTAAGCGTTTGCACAATTTCCCGGATGCTCGGCTCCATTTTGTCAGGCGGTGTCGCGCCCATAAACGAGAAATGATAGTCGGAAACGGAACCAATCACGCCTTCCTCTGCCAATTCTTTAAGCCGATTAATTGGAAAGGCGACATCGACATCTTGCATAAAGCCAAGTCGGTCAAAATTGGTCGAGATGTGGCTCATGACAATGTCTTCATCCGGCGTGTCTCGCGGAATAATCCGGAAGTCACCGCTTTGCTCGGTGAAGGCCCGGTCACCACGACGATGAAGACCCGCCGTTGAAATAAGGGCGATACGCCGCTCAGCAAGGGGCGAGCCTTCTAGGAGCGGCGTATCTTCGAATTTTGGCATGTCGCGATTTAGAAATTCTTCGCGCACACCATCAGGGAATTCATCGACTTTGACCATTTTTGGGTCTCGCTATTCGGCAGCCTGTTTCGACGCGCTGTCTTTGCCTTCATTCCACCAACAATCCCGCATATAGGCGGTAAATTCGTCAGGATTTATGGCAGTTGATTTGGAAAAGTCTGTCATCAACGAGCCTTGCTCGATATCGATTTCCAAAATGTCGGTAAATCGGTTCCAGAAATTGAAAAAGCCGGACACAAACGACAGTTCAACGATCTGAGCCTCGTTGTAATACTTTTTGAGTTCCTCTAACGCGGCGTGGTGTTGCGGTGGATTACCGGGTGCCCCTTGATAAAGCTTATTGGTCATGACCTCAGCCCAGCGCATGGCAGCTTTCTCTTCTGGTGTGAAGGAATCTGAGTTCAAATAATCGCCTGTTACTTCTTCTAATAGTTCTTCGCTGAAATCTAACGCCCGACCGAGCGTTTCGTTATGGCCTGTTCAATAGGCGCAGCCGTTCAGCGTCGAGGTCTTTAATATGACCAAACATTTTGTTCTGACCGAAATGTTTTCAGTGATCTCTTCGCGCAGGGAGGAAACAATGAAACCAAACAGCGATTGCATCAGTTTTGGCGTATGAGAGCCGACCCGGACGGCATTCGCGACACGTCCGAACATTTTCTTTGAATGTTCAAACATTGACTTTTGAAGCGGGTTTGCCTCTTCGTCGGATGGTATTGGTATTAGTGTCATTTAATGGATCTCCCTATTTTTAATTTTTGGCTACGTAAGGAATACTATTCCCAAACGATTATTACTATGTATAATTCGACACATGTCATTTGACAATGTACTATCTCATACGTATGGTACGAACCATTAGGAGAGTATAGTAAGTTTTGGAGGTTTTTAGCATGTCTGAACCAGATCAAAATATGGAATCATCGGATAATTTGGTATCTACGAGCAATTCGAGTGCTGTAGAAAATGTCGATTTACTATCAACGCGCCCGGCTCAGAAGGTCATTGGCTATTTGTCGAACAAATGGAATGTGCTGATTATTCGTCGTTTGTCGCGCAAAACCATGCGTTATTCAGAACTTCGCCGAGATATCGGTGATATCTCGCAGAAGATGCTGACCCAGACACTCCGCCATTTGGAGCGTGTTGGGTTGGTTGAGCGCACAGTTTATCCGGTTGTTCCGCCAAAGGTCGAGTATTCGCTGACAAAACTCGGCTGGACATTGGTTGAGCCGATTAACGTGTTGGTCGATTGGGCCATCGAAAACATAGATCACGTCGAAAACGCCATCGAGAGTTACGACTCGCGAGATGGCGTCAATTAATTTTTTGAGGAGTATTTAAATGTCGCGCATTGAATTGGTGGATCTCGATATAGACGACAAAGAGATCCAAAATATGTTTACCGCCGTAACGGCCATGCTGGGAAGGGTGCCGAACTCTTATAAAGTTTTGGCGAGATCGCCGTTGGTCGCCAAAATGCTGGTGCCATTTAATGCGGTGGTCCAGCGCGAAGGGGCCGGCAGTGTTCTCTCAACCAAGATCAAAGAAATGGTGGTGATCAAAACCAGTCATATCAACGCGTGCTCCTATTGATTTGCACATAACACGTCGCTTGGTCAAGCGGCTGGAATTTCAGACGAACAAACCATTGAAATCGGCACGGATGAATACCTCGATTCTGAGCTCTTCAATGAACGTGAAAAGGCAGCCATTTTGTGGGCCGATCATGTGACGCGGAACACCGCCAAAGAAGATAACGGTGTCTATGAAAAAGTGCGCGAGCACTTCACCGAACAAGAGATGGTCGACCTCACATTAATTGCGTGTTTCTTTAATTTTTTCAATCGCTTAACTGATTCTCTTCAAATACCGATAGAGGATCAAAGCGACGTCGATAAGATCAAAAGATCGGTGCGCCTCGACCCCGAAAAAGTCAAAAACTACCTCGAAACCACGATCGAAAACTGGCCGGAAAGTTTCCCGGAACCCAACCCGGATTAGGGTTCTGCTATTTCGGTGACAGCTTACTTTTAAGCGTAAACCGTCACCAAAAGACGGGTTCGATTACGGTCCAGGCTTGGCTGACGGCTGCCGGTTATCCTGCTTGCTCCAGCTGCTTGAAAAATCTTGCAGCAAATCGCTGACGCTGCCTTTTTCGTCCCCTCTTGTCGCCAGCCAGATGCCGGCCCAGAGAACGAGGGTGCCGTAAATTACGATTTTTTTGAGCAGGTCTAGCCGATCTTTCACCACGCGTTCATACCACCCGCGTATCCCTTCATCGTTCCGCACTTGCCTGCGCAACGACATGGCCGCAGCGACGATCGCAATAAATATCCCAACCCAAATTAAAGCTGACAACATCATTATTCCTAATTCTAATAAACAAGCGCCCTTTAATATGGAATATTTACATCTGATCGTCGAGGTTACCTTGAACAAAGCGAATAGCCGACAAAGTCTCGACATCAGTTGCATAAGCAGAAACGAACGCCATTGCGGCATACAGCAAAAGGCCAAAAACGACGACAGGCTTGCGACCATACCTATCAGATATAGGGCCAAACGAAATCTGCCCCAGCGCCGTTCCAATCGTGAAGATTCCGATGGTCACGCCTATTGTGCCAGGATCAACAGCCATGGCCTTGGCGAACGCGGGCATTGCCGGCAAGAATGTATCAATGGCGACCGGGTTAAGCGAAGAAATACCGGCGACCAATAGAACGAGCAAAAGGTATTGAATTCGGTTCACCGGCTTATGGTATCGCTAGAGACGGCGAATATACAGCACATAAATAACAACGGTTAAAATGCCGCAAACGGCAATGGCGGCGGCCATCGGAATGGCAGTTCCATCTGAAAACGTGGACAAAAGAGCCGACAGGATTGCTGCCATCGAATTTTGAATGAAGCCCTGCAGCGATGAAGCTGCGCCTGCGATTTGAGGAAAAGGCGTTAGCGAAGCCGAGGTCGTTTGCGGCAAAACAAATGCAAATCCGAACATAAAAATTACCATTGGCGCGAGAACGGCTGCGGCGTGGTTGATGTTCGCCAGTGCGAGGCCGAACATAACGATGCCGCCGGTGGCAACTGTAAATGAGCCGATTTGAATGAGCCGCTTCATGCCGAGCGTATCAATTAATTTACCGGCGGTCGCGGTTGCTGCCATATAGCCGATCATAACCATCGACAATAGAATTCCATACATGCCGGGTTTGATGCCGAACGTACCGATTAAAATGCCGGAGGAAGAGTTGAGATAGGCAACGAGGCCCGACAGGACAAATCCGCCGCACAATACGTTAAAAAGAAAATTACGATTACTGAGAATGGTGGAAAAGTTCCGGGCTAAAGTAGCGGGACGCAGCGCCCGAAAATCCTTATTTTGCAGCGTCTCTTTGTAAAACAGCCAAAAAATCAGAATTGCGCTGCCGGAATAGATCGACATGCACCAAAATATACTCTGCCAGCTGAAATTTTCGGATAAATAACCGCCCAGCGGGCCCGCGCCAAGCGTCGATGCCGCTCCGACCAACATAAAGCCGGTGATTAGTTTTGCCAGTTTGTCTCGCTCAAACAGATCTCGAGAAACGGCATTCGAAAGGATGCGCCCCGAGGCTAAGACAAGCCCTTGGAGAAATCGCCAAAATACCAGGCTGCCGACAGTTTCTGACAATCCCGCACCAATTGTCGCCGCGAAATAAATGGATAGTGTTAGAAGGATGATTGGTTTGCGTCCAAATCGATCGGCAAGCGGACCGTAGAGAATTTGTCCAAGCGCATTTCCAGCAAAAATCGCTGTAAGTGAAAATTCAATCGAGCTGATTCCAACGCCAAGTCCATTTGCGATTGCTGGAACGGCGGGTAAAAATCCATCAATGGCGATTGGGCCAACCATCGTTAAATAGCCCAGCAGAAGGGCATAAAACAGGAGCAGACGGCGTTTCGACATTGTATTCAATCCGTCTTAAGTGTCGTTCTGGGTATCAAGATAACAAAAGCAAGGAAGGCAAAAACGCTCGCGCCCGCGAGTGCAAATACCATCGGCATTTGTGTGCCGTCAGCGGTAAGCCCCAGTGTGATGGTGACGAGCGCGCCAGTGCCTTGCTGAAGAAACCCAAGAAGGGAGGTTGCGCGCCCTGCCATATGACGGAAATTGGAAAGAGCGCCTGCTGTCATGGCCGGCATGGTTAGAGCAAATCCAGCCAAATGGATGGCAATTGGAATTAGGATTGAATAGATCGTTGTGATCCCCATGAGGGTCAGGCCAAGCAGCATTAGGCCGCCAATAATGCTGAATATTGTACCAAGGAGTATGATCTTTTTAACACCGAGACGTTCGACAATCTTTCCAGCAAAAGCAGCTGCGATCAAATGGCCCGTCATGATGGCGGCAAATTGATAGCCGAAGACGTCTGCTGATTGTCCTAATACGCCGGTCATAACCGGGGCGATCCCGGCAAGGATGGCGTAGAGTCCGGAATAGGCACCCATGCCAATCAGTAAAAACGTGACGAACGTCCGGTCCGTGATAATTTCAGCAAAACTCACAGCAAGTACGCTGGGCGTCATGGCCCGCATATCTTTTGCCTGGAGGCTTTCTTCTAAAAAGAAAATGATAACAAGCAAAACAATGACGCCGGTGCCTGCCATCAGAAAGAAAACCGCCTGCCAGCCGAACCAAACCGTCAGATGGCCGGCAATGATCGGACCAATAAGCGGCATGATGGCCAAGACCATAAACAAATTCGCAAATAGCTTGGCGCCTTCCTTAACGCCAAAGAGGTCTCGAACGACAGATCGCATGATAATCATTGTCGAAGCGACAGCAATGCCTTGGAAAAATCGTAGAACGAATAGTTGCTCAACGTTAACTACAAAGGCGGACATGCCGGCGGATAAAATATAAAGCAGAAGGCCAATAACGATGACCGGTTTTCGCCCATAGCGATCAGAAAGGGGCCCATGAATGAGCTGAGCGAAGCCGCTCCCGACGGTCAGGATGCCAAGCGCAACCATAATTTGACCAACATCGGTGTTGAGCCCTACTGCGGCGCTATTAAGCGCTGGAAGAAATCCATCAATCGCCAAAGGGCTCAGTATTGCAAGGCCACTCAGCGTGTAAAAGGTCCGATAGTAGGATGGAGTGTCCGACATAATTACACTGATCTATCGTGTAAAATTGACGCATGCAAACACCCAGTGGTGAACGTTCGCTCATCGGACAAAAAAATGGCCCGGCAAACTCACCGGACCATTTCCTTGGACGTTGAAATATTTTGCAACTCGATCTGGTAGTTTTTTGGGAGGCTCCAATATTCTGCACCAAACATCAATTGCATGACATAGAGTTTGCCCGGTAGCGGTGGTGTTTTGTGAGGTCGGGCGATATATAATTGTACAGACGTGGTTCGATTTGGAAATCAAGGGCTCCAAACTTGTCGCCTTTCACGGTCGTAGGCATTTATCCGTTTGCGACCCACTTTAAAACCTTCGGCTTTATCAAGTGCCAGTACGTCGCGCCGTGTTCTTATATGATAGAGCACGCCCCAAACTTCATTTCCCGAGGAGGGGGCAACATCGGCCACGCCGCATCGCCTTCGGGTTGAGCGGCGGGAAAAGGCAAGTTCATGGTCTTCAAGTTTGGCTATGCTGACAAAACGATAAGACGGACAGCGTCGCCGCATCTGCCTCGGGTCCATGTTTGAGCCATATGCGAAGTAGAGCATTAGATTAAAAGTCCCTTTGATAAATTGACGACGCTACTCCGTCATTCTGGCGAAGGCCAGAATCCATGTTCCTGCATTCTGTACCGCTACAACAAAAGACTGGACCTTGGACCAAGCCCAGGGTGACGCCTGGGTGGAGAGAGGGAGAATTTAGATCCTTACCCCCATACTTTTCCAGCCACCTCAACGATCATTGCCAGTTTGGCTTTTTCGTCATCAACGGTAATCGGATTGCCGGCGACGGTACTGGCAAAACCACATTGTGGGCTCAAAGCGAGTTGGTCTAGGTCAATGTATTGGGCTGCCTCATCAATGCGCGACCGCAGATCGTCTTGAGATTCCATTTGGGGCGTTTTGCTGGAGACCAAACCAAGCACGACAATTTTGTTTTTTGGTACATATTTAAGCGGCTCGAAGTCACCTGATCGCGGCGAGTCATATTCCAGGAAAAAAGCGTCGACGTTCAATTCATTAAAGAACTTCTCGGCAAAGGTTTCATAACCGCCTTCGGACAAGAACTTACCTTTGTAATTACCGCGGCACATATGAACAGCAATGGTGACACCGTCAGGGCGGTCTCTCAGGCAATCATTAAACAGATCAATATAATCATTCATCAGTTGAGTGGGATCGATGCCGTCTTCTTTGACCCGGGCCTGGACGGTTGGGTCACTGAGCATCGGGATCGGTACATCATCGAGTTGGATATAGCTCGAGCCAGCTTCTGCTAACGCTTTAATTTCTTCGCGGTAAACCTGAGCGAGATCAGCAAAGTAATCTTTCGTGCTGTCATATATACCGGGCTCAATCGTTTGGTCGAGGCGGAACATATGCATGGTTGGCGGCGAGACGATTGTTGTCTTAGCTGTTTTACTGGTATTTACCTTCAAAAAATCAAATTCATCGCCCGCAATTGGCGTGGTCCGGGAGACTTTGGTCGTGACGATTGGCGCGGTGAATTCCTGTTCATGGCCATGATCATCATGGAAGGTAAACAGGGCTTTGCTGATTTCGAGACCATTGACGCGTTCGACAAATGTCGACCAATAGGAAGCGCGTCGAAATTCACCATCGGTAATGGATTCGAGGCCAACGCTTTCCTGAAGGGCGATGACGTCTCTAATCGCCTGATCCTGGACCGCAGTAACCTCCTCAGCTGTTATTTCACCGGCATTGAATTTTTTGAAGGCCTCTGTGATTGCCCGCGGGCGCAGCAGGCTACCGACATGATCAGCGCGGAAAGGGGGCTTCGTTCTAGCGGCCATTGAAATTTCCTTTAACAAAAAGTCTTAATCTTTGAGTATTATCTTTGTCGAAAGTATATTGAATTACCTATAGTTCAATCGAAAAAGAATTTAAAATTTTGGGAGACAACAATGGCTGACAGCCGCAAAGAGCAAACCCGCACCGCTTGGCTCGAAACAATTGAAAAACATAAACTCGATGCCGATGGTCCCGCCACTGATCAGATTTGGTCGACCAAATTGGAATGTGCGAGCCGGGATGAATTGATCTCGATTCAAAATGACAAATTGAAGATGGTCACGCCCTTCCTCTACGAGAACAGTGATTTTTACCGGCGGCGCTTTGATCGACTTGATTTGGCGCCAACGGATATCCAAACCGTTGATGATCTGTCGAAATGGCCGATCGTGGATAAATCGGAAATGATGGAAGATGCGCTCGAGCATCCGCCTTACGGTACTTATTCGACAATGGATGACGCGCTTTGGGACAAACGCGGATGGATGATGTTTTCATCTTCCGGCTCCA
>CAJXJM010000070.1 GCA_913054205.1 uncultured Rhodospirillaceae bacterium | reverse complement strand
ACCGATACACGCCCCTTTTTATCAATCTTATTGATATGCCGGCCGATTAACGCAGCCATTTTTTTTCCCGCCTCAACACTAATGACGGCAGACTTTTTCAGCTTTTCATGAGAGGTCCCGACCCCTGTAGAAAATGCAAAGCAACCGTCAATTTAACACCCAAATCTATGGCACTCCCCATGGGTATATTTGGGATAGCATGGGATTTAATGGGCGTCAATGGGATAACATGCCGGATTATGGGTTAACAAAGCCTTTCCAGGCTCAATTTTCAGCCTTTGCCGCCCTAAAATTCAGACAAGAATAAACACCCTAATTTCGACCGAAATAAGGTTGAATAATGGTATCCGGGTCACATTTTAAATTTAACCCGGGGCGATTTATTAAAATGTAAATTTTTAGGAAAAGGGGCGTTAAATCGCTTCAGCGAAATAGGCGATGGTTTTCTCAAGGCCTTGTTCCAACTGGATGGTCGGCTGCCAATCGAGTTTTTCTATTGCCAACGATATATCGGGGCAGCGTTGGAGCGGATCATCCTCCGGCAAAGGCTCGTACACCAACTCGGAGTTCGCCCCGGTCATTTTGATGACAAGCTCCGCCAATTGTTTGATCGTGAATTCACCCGGATTGCCTAAATTTACCGGCCCGATCATGTCATCGGCGGAATCCATCAACCGCACAAAGCCCTCAACCAAATCATCAACATAACAGAAAGATCTGGTCTGACTGCCATCGCCATAAATCGTAATTGGCTCGCCGCGAAGTGCCTGCACGATAAAGTTTGAAACAACCCGGCCATCGTCCGGCCGCATCCGCGGTCCATAGGTGTTGAATATTCGGGCGACTTTGATTTTCAACTTGTGCTGACGATGATAATCGAAAAACAACGTTTCGGCGCAGCGTTTGCCTTCATCGTAGCAAGCGCGCGGGCCAATCGGATTAACATTGCCGCGGTAATCCTCGGTTTGCGGATGAACGGTGGGATCGCCATATACCTCACTGGTCGAAGATTGAAAAATTTTGGCGCCCGTGCGTTTCGCAAGCCCCAGCATATTGATCGCTCCGTGGACACTGGTCTTAGTCGTCTGAACCGGATCATATTGATAGTGGATCGGCGAGGCAGGACAAGCGAGGTTATAAATCTCATCGACTTCGACATAGAGTGGAAATGTCACATCATGTCGCATCAACTCAAAATTTGGGTTTTCCAATAACGGCGCAATATTGTCCTTGGTTCCCGTAAAGTAGTTATCCAGACATATGACATCATGGCCTTCGGTGACCAGGCGTTCGCTGAGATGAGAGCCAATAAAACCGGCACCACCGGTAATTAAAATTCGCTTACGGGGAGGCATAAAAACTCCAAATCCTTAATTGATTATCCGAGACATATTGGATCAAACATCGTTGTGGACAATATCACTGTAATGCCGCCCCGATAAGAAAATATTCTTAACCTCTATATATCGGTTATAGTTAGCCAGCGTAACGTCCAACGGTTTATAGTTGGTTAAGTGTTTTAGGGTATAAATATGCTAATTGGCCAATCTATGCTTTGGGCTTATTTCTGTAAAAAATACCAGTGAGAAAACGTGTGAAAATTCCTGTGGTGAAATCCCCGGTGAAAAATGGCTGACAATTCGTCGGTAATCACATCCGTATCAGAACGGCGAACACCTGAGAGTTCGCTGCTCGATCATGTTGAACGCGTCGCTCATAGTCGAAGCGGACGGTTTGCGGTGCAAGTTCATTTGTCCGACCTACGTCCCCACAATCGAAAACCACACCATATCCGTATTGCAGCGCGTTCATTTGATTCGGTATTGAACTCTGCTGAATCCAATCTCTATGTCCTGACGTCGAACGATCTCGTGCTAATCTGCAAAGACGTTCGCATCGACGATCTTGATAATGCGATCGATAAATTACGCAGACTTTTCCGCAACGATCCATTGGCGGCTGGCGGCAGAGGCGGTGGCCAAGATGGTTTTACCAGCTGGTTCGATTTTGAAGCCGATTACGATAACTTCCTCCAACTGGTCATCGAAATGTCCGATGCGCGTGGAACTGAGTTTGGCATCGGTGAAGATGCCTCGGCGGGCCGTGAATTAGGTGTCGGCTTTATGGGCGAAGTACTAGATCCGTTCAGTTTGGCAAAGGTCGACGATTCGCTCAATCGCACTCGCATTGAAGATATGATCCAGCAACAACCCGCGGTAATTATCGGCGCGGATGGCACGGAACGCATTTTGTTTCAAGAAAATTATCTCTCAATCGCCGAGCTTCAACGCCGTATTGCACCGGGCTACAACCTGATTTCTAACCAATGGCTATTCCAACACCTCACCCAGACTATAGATCGCCGCATGTTGGCGACGCTTGCCCGCGATGATTTCGGCTCTATGTCAGATGCCATCAGCATCAACTTGAATATCAGCACAGTCCTGTCGAAAGATTTTCAACGCTTTGATGAAGCGGTGGCGGAATTCACCGGCAAGGTTGTTATTGAGTTACAACAGATCGACATCTTTTCTGATTTGGATAGCTTTTATTACGCTCGCAATTGGCTCAGAGACCGCGGCTATCGAATTTGTATCGACGGCCTGACCTATGAAACGATTTCCTTCATTGACCGGGAAAAGCTTGGTGCGGATATGGTCAAACTGATCTGGAATCAAGAACTGGTCGATAGCGTCGGAAAAGAGGAGGCTTCCCGTATTGTTGCTGAAATAAGTGGGTCGAGGATTATCCTATGCCGCTGTGATGATGAAACAGCGATTGAGTTTGGTCAATCGGTCGGCATTAGCATGTTCCAAGGCCGCCATATTGAGAACCTGATTGCCGAGGAAAATCGCCGCCGGGAAATGGAAATGACAAAACGGCGCACCCAAAATTTGAACTTCATTGATTAGCTCACACTATTTGCATTTTCAGTCTGTAGAGGATATCGGCAAATGCTCGATTTAATTAGCCGCAAGCTAAAATTAATTACTATTTTGACCACCTTTGCAATTGGCCTATCCGCCTGTGCCAGCGGGCCAAAAATACCAACTTCGGAAGCATTGGTTACATCTGCGGCGCGCACTTTAAATATTCTCAAAAACCGGGCCGATCTCGAACGGTTCAACAGTCAGCTTAAAAAAGCGGCTGGAGTTGCGATCTTTCCGTCGGTTTACAAAGTTGGCTTTTTTGTCGGCGCGGAAGGCGGCAATGGCCTTTTGATCGCCAAAAATAAAAATGGCGATTGGGGTTACCCGGCATTTTACACATTGGCTTCCGGCAGCTGGGGCCTGCAATTTGGCGGTCAAAAATCCGGCGTAATTTTGATTATTCGGAGCCCCGCCGCTGTTGCTGCGCTGATGAAACATCAGGGTAAATTCTCTGCCGATGCCGGTATAGCCGTCGGCACTGTCGGCACCGGCATCGAAGGATCGGTAACGTCAAACCTCGGCGCAGATATTATCGCTTATAGTGATTCAAAGGGATTGTTCGGTGGCGTTTCACTGGAAGGCTCAGCCATTGTTCGACGCAATGACCTAAACTCGGAATATTATGGAGGGGCGGTAGAGCCCCGCGCTATTCTCATTGATCATGCTCATCAGAATGCACAGGCGAATGTTCTTCGCCAAAATCTGAGCGAGTAACGTTACTCCAGCCGGATTTTTTAACTTCTAGGTCACACTCACATTCCACAAAAGCTTGGTCTCCAGGCTTTTTATTTGGCAATTTGTGAGATACATAATGCCTACCTTTTTTCCACATCAATATTATGAACGGTCTACGCATAAATGAGCCCATCAGATACACCCATCACGACCGAAGATGATGAAGGATCGCGCGATTTTATACGCGATATTGTGCATGAAGATTTGAATTCTGGGCGCAAATCATCGGTCGTTACGCGATTTCCGCCAGAACCAAACGGCTATCTCCACATCGGACACGCAAAATCGATTGTTTTAAATTTCGGCATTGCCGAGGAATTTGGCGGCCGCTGTCATTTGCGTTTTGATGACACCAATCCAGCCAAAGAAGAGCAGGAATACATCGATGCCATTCAAGAGGACGTGCGCTGGTTGGGTTTCAATTGGGGCGATCACCTTTATTATACATCTGATTATTTTGAGCAGCTTTATGTCTGGGCCCAACATCTGATCACCGAAGGCTTGGCCTATGTCGACGATTTGACTGCCGATGAAATTCGCGAGCACCGCGGCACCTTGACCGAATCCGGTACCAACAGCCCCTACAGGGACCGTGCACCGGAAGAAAGCCTTGATCTGTTTCAGCGTATGCGGGCTGGTGAGTTTGAAAATGGTGCCAAAGTATTACGTGCTAAAATCGATATGTCCTCAGGAAATATCAATCTGCGCGATCCGGTGATTTATCGCATCCTGCATGCCGAGCATCCGCGCACGGGCAAGGATTGGTGCATATATCCTAATTATGATTTTGCCCACGGCCAATCAGATGCGATTGAGGAGATCACACACTCTATTTGCACGTTGGAGTTTGAAGACCATCGACCGCTTTATGACTGGCTGATCAAGAACCTTCCGGTGCCATCCGAGCCTCACCAATATGAGTTCGCTCGGCTCAATCTGACCTATACAGTTTTATCTAAACGTCGCCTCATGCAATTGGTAAACGAAGGCCATGTCGAAGGCTGGGATGATCCCCGCATGCCTACGATCAGCGGGTATCGCCGGCGCGGCTATCCAGCGGCGGCAATCCGTGACTTTGCTGGTCGAATTGGCGTTTCAAAATCAAATGCAACCCTTGAAGTACAAGCGCTTGAAGCCTGCGTGAGGGATCATTTAAACACACATGCCGAACGCCGCATGGCCGTCCTCAATCCTTTAAAAGTCGTGATCGAGAATTATCCTGAAGATCAATCGGAAGAGCTTGATGCCCTTAATAATCCAAACGATGAAACCGCTGGCAAACGCAAGGTTCCTTTTAGCCGGGAGCTCTATATCGAGCGAGATGACTTCATGGAAGACCCGCCGAAAAAGTTTTTCCGTTTGGCACCAGGCCGAGAAGTACGGTTGCGCTACGCCTATTTTGTCACCTGCACCGAAGCGATCAAAGACGACAACGGCGAAATTGTCGAACTGCGCTGCACCTATGACCCAGAAACAAAAGGTGGTAACGCGCCAGATGGCCGCAAGGTCAAAGCAACGCTTCACTGGGTATCAACGGCCCATGCTGTCGGTGCCAGAATTCATCAGTATGAGCATTTGTTTACGGAAGAAATTCCGGGTGGCGGCGCGGGTGATTTTTTAGAGGACATTAATTCAAACTCGTTATCTATATTAACCGGTTGCAAACTTGAACCCGCTTTGCAAAATGCTAAACATGGGGAAACAGTTCAATTTGAACGCCTCGGGTATTTCTGCCTCGACAAAACCGCGACCTCAGATGAACTTGTCTTCAATCAAACCATTGGCTTGAGAGACAATTGGGCTAAAGTGAAAGCCAAAGGCTAAAATTTAAATTCGTAAGGGGAGAAGTTAAAATGACAAAACAAATTGAACACTTACACTGGCCTGATGCGCCGGACATGTGGATGCCCTATGCACCGGCGATCAAAGTTACCGGTGGCTCAACGATTTATTGCGCTGGTGTTACTGCAGCGCCGGTCTACCACCATCATCCGCATCGCCCTGAAGAGTTTGATTCCATGCCCGACGACATGGAAGGGCAAGCTCGCGCGGTTATGGAAAATCTAAAACATGGATTGGAAGCCGCCGGAGCCACCTTTGCAGATGTCATAGTATGCGACCGTTTTCTCACAGACATGGAAATGCAAGACGATTTGAATAAAGTCTGGAATGAGTATTTCACCGATCATAGTCCGGCTTCAACAACGGTTCAGATTGTCCGCCTCGCGACTGATCCGCGCTGTCTCTTGGAGGTCAACGCGATCGCCGTGATCGACTAATCAACACACCTATATTTTTGAATTTTTTGGCGCACTCGTCATAAATGGTTGGACCTTCTTTAACGGCTGGAGTTTTGATGCTCTAACCGTCCAAACCAGCATTGGTATTGCAATTGGATCCTGCCTCCAACCACTCGCCGGCAAATATCTCATCGATAGATTTATCCGAAGTGCCAATCCTTTTAGCAGTTTTAAGACCTCCTCGCAGTTTGCTGTCATCGCACTCCTCATCTGCTTGATAAGTTCATCCATCGGCGTCACGAGTCTTTTGCAAGGCAGCTACATTCAATTCGTCTCCCTTCAGTTTACCTGGCTCACTTGGTGGGCTGGCGATTTAATCGGCATTATAATATTTACGCCAGTCATACTTTTGTTGTCGCGGATGTCGTTAAACCGAGCTGGTATAATTGTTGCCATTTTAGTTGTCGGGCTCATCGCATCAAATATGCTTAGCCGTGTTTTGCGAGAAGAAGCGGAAAGGAACTGGAAGGCTCAGGCGGAACAATCGGCAGAACGCGCCACCTCAACTTTTCTTTTCTGGTTGGATATCACCTATGCACCAATCAAAAGCCTGGCATTAATATTTAATAGCTCCAGCAATGTAACGGAAAAAGAATTCCTCGATGCAGCCGGCGCTTTTAAAGACCAAGAAGATGGCCTGATACCGGATGCTATCGCTTTTGTAAGAAAGCAGAAATTCACGAGTAATGCCTCTGCTCGATATATTGTTGACTATTCAACCGATAAAAGTGGCTTTTTGTCTCCCGGCTCCGAAGTGACGGAAAATCCCCTTGTCAAAGCCGCCGCAAAATCTGCAGAAGCAAACAAAAATCAATTAACAATTGGCGCGTTGCAAACTTCAAAATCATCGGACGCCTCTGCTTTTGTTGCTATAACGGTCCGCAACGGAGAACAGGAAGGGATTATTATAGGAAAGATCGGGTTAAATAATTTGATAGACGGGCTCTACAATTTGCGCGTACCCACTGGACTTCATTTAATGCTACGAGGCCGGGCAGCGGATACGCCTGAAAAAAACCCGCTTCAAAGATTGTATCACCACGGTGCCAAGCATCATACGGCGGAAGACATCACTTCAATTCGAACAAAAAGCGCTAAAGCGGATCTTGAGTTTAGCTGGTCCGTTAGCTCTGACTTTATAGGTGGGGCAAACGTGCAATCATCATCGATCCTATTGGTAGGTGGATCGATTGTAACTTTAATGATTTCACTATTTACCCTGTTCCTTTTTGAACAAAACCGAAAAGTCCAACAGCGCGTATTGGATCGCACCGCTCAACTTATATCTAGTGAAAGGCGATTGCTTGATATTCTGAAGCAAAGCCCGATGGGTGTGGCAATTTCGGACATTTCAAAAGAAGGCATAATTCATTATGCAAATCCGCGCTTTGCAGAAATGTTCGGATTAGAAGTGGAAGATTTGATCGGAGCGCAAGCGAATGGTCTTTACGCTAATCCGGAGGACAGATTTAAAATTATCAAAGAATTTGAAGAAAAAGGAGCCGTCGGACGAGAATTGCGAATGATCGATTTGAAAAAAGAGATCAACGAGCTTATGGAAGAAACAGGTAGCGACGCGCCTTACGACGTTTTGGATTGAGCCTCTGAATTTCCGAGAATTGTCGTAATCCGCATCAGCATGTTCAACAATTGCTCGCGTTCACCAACCTCTAGCACGGTATCCATTAGGCATTCCTGAGCTTCGATGCTGGTTGTTGAAAGCTCGGCTTTGTTTTGTCCAACCTTTGTCAGCCACAATCCGAAATAGCGACCATCTTCGGCATTTCTTCTCCGGTTAATCCATTTACGGTCCATCAGTCGATTAACCGCATAAGAAAGCGTAGACTTATCAAGCCCGTATAATTTTGTCAGCGTCTTCTGATTGATGCCAGGATTGGCTCCCACAATCGTCAGCAAACCGAACTCACCTGGCGTCACGCCAATGCTTTTCATCTTGGCTTCAATATCGCGAAAAACCGCTGTTTGAGCTTGGCGAATTTGATAGCCGAGATAACTTGGCAAGGCCGCCAATTTTACAGCGTCATCATTTTGTTCTTCATCATGCATTAAATAAATCCAATGATATCAAATCCTTGTGGTATTATATAAAAAATTAGTTGGAAGTTCAAACTATTTTTTGTACTATCCAGAAACAGCTGTAAGGCAGCCCAAGAAAAGCTCAGCAATAGAGCCGGAGGAAACCCTTAATTATGAAGCAAGACAGAAACGATTTATTGACGCTCACCGGTCCGGGGCATCCTGCCGGAAAAGTGCTGCGTCAATATTGGATGCCGGCAGCCCTCAGTGATGAGTTGGATGATCATCGGCCGATCGTTCCGATCAGGCTGATGGGCGAAGATTTGGTATTATTTAGAAGTGATGAAGGAGCACTCGGCCTGCTCGATCGCCAATGTCCGCACCGCGGGGTCGATTTATGTTATGGCCGTCTCGAAGACGGTGGGCTTAGATGCCCGTTTCACGGCTGGCATTTCACGACGGATGGTCAATGTACCGAACAACCGGGTGAGCCTGCAGATTCAATAATTTTTGAGCAGATCAAAACGACGGCCTATCCCGTGGTCGAAAAGAACGGCATCATTTTTGCTTTCATGGGCGAAGGGGAGCCGCCTGCTTTCCCGGAACTTGATTGCTTCAGAGCACCAGACAGCCACGTTTTTGCCTTCAAAGGACTATGGCAATGCAATTGGCTGCAAGCGCTTGAGGTCGGTATCGATCCGGCGCACGCCTCTTTCCTTCATCGTTTTTTTGAAGACGAAAACCCAGATGATCAATACGGCAAGCAATTTCGAGACACTGCGGCGGATACCGACATTCCAATCACTCAGGTGCTGCGCGACTACCATCGCCCGGAAATCATCACAGAACAGACAGATTTTGGTATTCGCATCAAAACTTTGCGGCATCTTGAGAACGACAAAACCCATGTTCGCGTAACCAATCAAGTCTTCCCTTCAGCCATCACCATTCCAATGTCGAGCGATATGACCATCACCCAATGGCATGTTCCGATAGATGAGCAGAATTGTTATTGGTACGCCATATTCACCAGTTTTACCGATCCCGTCGACAAACAAAAAATGCGTGATCAGAGATTAGCGGAACACTCCCTCCCGGATTACATGCCAAACAAGAATAAGAGCAATCACTAC
>CAJXJM010000069.1 GCA_913054205.1 uncultured Rhodospirillaceae bacterium | reverse complement strand
AAAGAAGGCCTCAAGTTGATTGACGACCCTGCGCTGCTCGATGAAGTCGCGGGGCTGGTTGAATGGCCGGTAACGCTGTTGGGCTCCATCGATGATGAGTTCATGGACGTACCGCCGGAAGTGCTGACCACGACGATGCGCAAAAATCAAAAATATTTTGCGCTCGAAACCTCTGACGGCAATCTCGCACCCAAATTCATTGTTGTTGCCAATAAAGAGACGCCGGATGGCGGCGCAGCAATTGTCGCCGGTAACGAGCGCGTTCTAAGAGCGCGCTTGGCGGATGCAAAATTCTTCTGGGATCAGGACCGGAAAGAGAAATTAGACACGCGCATTCCGAAACTCAAAGACATAACGTTTCACGCCAAACTCGGCACGCTTGCCGAAAAAATGGAGCGGGTTGGAAAGCTGGCAGTCGATTTAGCTGAAATTGTTGGCGCCGACAAAAAACAAGTCGCCCGCGCCGCCGAACTCGCTAAAGCCGATTTGACAACCGGCATGGTAGCCGAATTTGCCGACCTGCAGGGTCTCATGGGAAAATATTACGCTGAGCATGACGATGAAGCGCCAGAAGTGGCCACCGCCATTGCCGAGCATTATTCACCGCAAGGACCGTCTGATGCTTGCCCAACCGCACCGGTCAGTGTCGCCGTCGCACTCGCTGATAAGATTGATACGCTGGTTGGATTTTGGGCGATTGATGAAAAACCCACCGGCTCCAAAGACCCCTATGCACTCCGCCGTGCTGCCTTGAGTATCATTCGTTTGATAATCGAGAATGAACATCGAGTTTTGCTTTCAGATATTTTTGAAAGTGCTTGGAAAGCTGGCAAATACAAAGGTGACATGGCAGCTGTATTTGATGATCTTCTATCGTTTTTCGCCGATCGTCTCAAAGTTCATCTCAAAGAAGAAGGCGTGCGCCACGATCTCATTGCTGCAATATTGAGTTTAGAACTGGAAGACGATTTCGTTCGTTTGCTGTCCCGCGTTGGGGCGTTGACGACATTTATCAGTTCTGAGGACGGTGCGAATTTGCTGACGGCGTATAAGCGAGCCGCCAACATACTGCGAATCGAAGAGAAAAAAGATAAGACGAGCTACGACGCCGCTGCCGATGCTGGCGCGCTCGATCAGGCGGAAGAAAAACAACTTCATAAAGTACTGACATCTGTCATCGGCGAAATTTCCCAGAATCTAGAGGCTGAGGACTACGCAAAAGCCATGTCCAAGCTTGCCTCTCTCAGGGCACCCGTCGACGCATTTTTTGATAAGGTCACCGTCAATTGCGATGACAAAGAACTTCGTGTAAACCGACTGCGGCTACTGTCCCAAATACGGACAACCATGAACCAAGTCGCAGACTTTTCTAAGATAGAAGGGGGAGAGCGTTGAGCAGCTCCAAATGGGTCTATTCTTTTGGCGGGGGTTCCGCAGAAGGCAAAGCAGAAATGCGCAATTTATTGGGCGGCAAAGGGGCGAACCTCGCCGAAATGTCGAGCCTTGGATTGCCGGTACCACCAGGATTTACCATCACCACGGAACTCTGCGCGCATTACACCTCGCACGACAATCAATATCCAGACACCTTGAAAGCCGAGGTCGATCAGGCTTTGGCGAGCGTTGAAAGCATTATTGGTGCGAATTTCGGCGATGCCGATAATCCGCTTTTGGTCTCCGTCAGATCGGGTGCCCGGGCTTCGATGCCGGGCATGATGGATACGGTTTTAAATTTGGGTCTTAATGATCAGACAGTTCTCGGCCTCGCAAAAGCCAGCGGCGACGAACGTTTTGCCTATGACAGCTACCGCCGTTTTATCCAAATGTACGGCGATGTTGTGTTGGGGGTTGAACACCACCATTTTGAGGACATCCTCGCCAATCATAAAGATGATAAGGGCGTCGCACTCGATACCGAGCTTGATGCCGAAGACTGGAAAATCATCTCACAGGAATTCGCCGCCAAAGTTGAAGAAGAACTCGGCACGCCATTTCCGCAAGACCCCCATGATCAATTTTGGGGCGCAATCAGTGCGGTT
Organism: uncultured Rhodospirillaceae bacterium; assembly: GCA_913054205.1. Taxonomy (GTDB): domain Bacteria; phylum Pseudomonadota; class Alphaproteobacteria; order Rhodospirillales; family UBA2165; genus TMED23. The sequence goes on along the minus strand of CAJXJM010000069.1, from coordinate 7,209 downwards.
TTTGGCAGCTGGATGAATGAGCGCGCAAATATCTACCGTAAACTCAACGATATTCCAGAATCCTGGGGCACGGCCGTCAATGTTCAGTCGATGGTGTTTGGTAATATGGGCGACAGTTCCGCTACCGGTGTTTGTTTTACCCGCAACCCCTCGACCGGTGAGAACGCGTTTTATGGTGAGTATCTTGTCAATGCGCAAGGCGAGGACGTTGTCGCCGGGATCCGTACGCCAGAGCCTCTGACGATTGCCGAGAAAGCGCAGAACCAGACCGATCTTCCGTCGATGGAAGAAAACATGCCGGATATGTTTAAAGACCTTTGTGATATTCGGGAAAAGCTCGAAGCTCATTACACAGACATGCAGGATTTGGAGTTCACCGTTCAAGAGGGAAAGCTCTGGATGCTGCAAACCCGGAGCGGCAAGCGGACGGCCAAGGCGGCTCTTAGAATTGCAGTTGAGATGGCGGATGCAGGTCAGATTACCAAAGAAGAAGCCATCAAACGCATCGAGCCAGGCGCGCTTGATCAACTTCTGCATCCAACGCTCGATCCCAAAGCCCACCGGAATGTGCTGGGTAAAGGTCTGCCGGCATCGCCGGGTGCGGCTTGCGGCAAGGTTGCGTTCTCGGCGGCCGATGCCGAGGCCATGGTGGCCAAGGGCGAAAAAGTCATCTTGGTGCGGATAGAAACCAGCCCGGAAGATATTGGCGGCATGCACGCGGCAGAAGGCATTTTGACGACGCGGGGCGGTATGACGTCGCACGCCGCCGTGGTTGCGCGTGGCATGGGCCGCCCTTGTGTCGCCGGTGCGGGTCAAATTCGCGTCGATTACACCGCGCAGACTTTTGTTGCTGGCGGCCAAACTGTCTCTGCCGGAGATATTGTGACAATTGATGGCTCTCGCGGTGAGGTGATGCTGGGCGAGGTTAAAACCATTCAGCCGGAACTCACCGGCGATTTTGGTGTGCTTATGGGCTGGGTTGATGAAATCCGTGATCTCAAAGTGCGCACCAATGCGGAAACACCGGAAGATGCCGAAACAGCTATAAAATTTGGCGCCGAGGGCATTGGTCTTTGCCGGACAGAGCACATGTTTTTTGATCCCGAACGCATCATTCATATGCGCGAAATGATCCTGGCCGGTGACGAAGAAGGTCGCCGGTCTGCGCTGGCAAAATTATTGCCCTATCAGCGCGACGATTTTACCGATCTCTTCACCATCATGAAGGGCTTGCCGGTAACCATCCGTTTGCTTGATCCGCCGCTCAATGAATTTTTGCCGACTCAAGATGATGAAATGGAACAAGTTGCAAATGCAGCCGGCATTGATATTGCCAATGTTCGTGCACGTGTCGCAGAACTTCATGAATCTAACCCGATGCTGGGACTGCGGGGCTGCCGCTTGGGCATTGTGCATCCGGAAATTTATGAAATGCAGTGCCGGGCTATTTTCGAAGCCGCAGCCAATGTATCTGAAACAAGCGGTAAAACCGTAGTGCCGGAAGTGATGATCCCGTTGGTTGGTTCCAAACAGGAATATGACCTCATGCACGAACTGGTGCAGCGGGTGGCAAAAGAAGTCGGCGCAGAAACCGGTGCCAAACTTGAATATCTCACAGGTACAATGATCGAACTGCCACGGGCCGCCTTGCTGGCCGGAAAAATTGCAGAAAAGGCTGAATTCTTTAGCTTTGGCACCAATGATTTGACCCAGACGACCTATGGTCTCTCGCGCGATGACAGTGGCTCCTTCCTCGATCGCTATGTCGATCAAGGCATCTATGAACAGGACCCCTTTGTTACCATTGATGTTGAGGGTGTCGGCGAATTGGTCGAACTCGCGACGGAACGCGGCCGCAAAACGCGTAGCGATATCAAACTTGGGATTTGCGGCGAGCATGGCGGCGATCCAGCTTCAGTGACATTCTGTCACAAGGTCGGGCTCGACTATGTCAGCTGTTCCCCCTACCGCGTGCCGATTGCCCGCTTGGCGGCAGCGCAAGCTGCCCTCAATGCAGAGAAGCTTGTCGACGCTTAGCTGAATTAAGGGGACAGCATATTTAATTCGAGTTTAAATGGATCCTCCTGGTGTGCCGCATGGGAATTAAGTATGCTGTCTCCTTAATTCGAAGGGAGGTTCCATGCCAGATTCCACCATCACTGATATCGCGGGTTTGCGTGAAATTTATGCCAATCCAGCGGGTCCACCTACCAAAAAACTACAGAAACAATTGGACGAGTATAGCCGCCGCTTTATTGCCGCTTCGCCCTTTTTAGTCTTAGGCACCAATGGAGACGTATCGCCGAAAGGTGATCATCCCGGTTTTGTACAAGTGCTCAACGACAACACGGTATTAATCCCGGATCGGCGCGGCAATAATTTGATAGATTCCCTGCAAAATATCGTCGAAGACCCAACGGTTTCGTTAATTTTTTTAATCCCCGGTATCAATGAAACTCTTCGCATAAGAGGGTCGGCTGAAATCATCACTGATAGCGCGCTTTTAGAACCGCTTGCGGTAAACGGCAAAGTTCCAGCTACCGGCCTTAAAATCCACGTCAAAGAGGCGCTTATGCATTGCGCGAAAGCAATTATGCGCTCCAAGCTGTGGGAAGATGACAACAAATTGGACCGCAAGGAATTTGCAGCGACAAATATTCTCGCTGCGCATGTCGGCATGGATCATGACGTGGTCAAAGACAATTATGAAGTACATATGAAAGAGGCCATGGTCGAAGAAGGTCGGGAATAAAAACTATTTTCCATTAAAAATAATTTCGTCACCCTGGACTTGATCCAGGGTCCATTTCGTAGTTCTTATATCCAATAGTATTTTTCTGGATTCTGGCCTTCGCCAGAATGACACAAATGCAATTAGTCAAATAGGAAACACGATGGGTGATCTTTACCGCGGCTTTGACCAAGAAGAATTGGATGCACAGTACCGTGCTGCTGCGACCGTGCCGAACATGCAGGAATTCATTGATGACTATGTTTCACTGAGCGCGGTTGCACGAGAAACACTCGATCATGTGGCTGATATCCAATATGGACGCGGCGGCGAAGAATCCCTTGATTTGTTTCCGGTGCCAGGCAAAACCGATGCGCCGCTATTTGTTTTTATTCATGGCGGCTATTGGCGGATGTTGTCAAAAAACGAGTCGAGTTTCATGGCTCCCAATTTGGTCAGCCAAGGCGTCGCCGTTGCTGCGATTAACTACACCCTCGTTCCGGATGCCGATATCGATCAAATCGTTGCCGAGTGTCGGCGATCAATCGCGTGGCTTTACAACAATGCCTCTGCACACGGCATCGATCCAAATCGGATTTATGTTGGCGGCTCTTCAGCCGGCGGGCATTTGACCGGCATGATGGTCGCCGGCGGCTGGCAGGAAACGTTGGGTTTGCCGCCGGACGTTGTCAAAGCTGGTCTGCCCATCAGTGGTCTTTTAGATATGGAGCCGATTACCCAATGTTTCGTCAATGAATGGATGAAGATGACGCCCGAGGATGGCCTCAGAAATAGTCCAGATCGCAATTTGCCCGACACAGACTCTTGGGGATGCCCGCTGATTGTTGCCGCAGGCGGCAATGAAACGGATGAGTTTAGACGCCAAAGTGAAGACTTTGCGGCGCTGTGGCAGAGCAACGGATGGCAAGCCGAATATTTGGAATGCTCAGGCCTCAACCATTTTAATGTGCCGATGGAGCTTTGCAAACCTGATAGCCCTATGACGCAAAAACTGCTGGCGATGATCGCACAATAATTAAGTGACAGTCACTTATTTACACCAATTCACAACTTCCTTAATTAAGTGGCAGCCACTTAATTAAGGTTTTACTTGCGGACAAAAATGACGAATTCGTTCGGATGCAGCAAATCGACCATTCGAATTTGGCCTTTAAGATATTTCTCACAAAAAGCGATGAAATGATCTGGATCGGCATAAAAAAGTGTCTTTTCGCGGAGCGGCGATTGCACGTTCAGCATGTTGAAGCCAAGTCCGATCCGTGTTTTGGACCATAGGTGGACAAGATTTTCCTCAATATAGTCGCGCCAATCCCGGTCATGGGCTTGCATTTTCATATTATAGGTGCCGGAGACAAATGAATAATCAGCTTTTTCTGTGGCTAGGTGACTGTTGATAAAAATAGCCCGAGGGTCGAGAATTTCTTTTTTGGCGGCAGCAATCATGGATCGGCTGATATCATATCCAAAATAAGTGCCGTCCCGAAATTGCGGCAGTTCCTTGAACGTATCGAACATCGCTCCATACCCGCAGCCGAGGTCATTTATGGTTATGTCATCGCGGGCAGTATCATAAGCGAGGAGGCCGACAAATATATGAAAACGACGTTGTTGGCGTTCTTCATTTCGCCATGCCACCGCTTTGTGTTTCGGACCGTAGTGTTTCAACGCGAGATCGTAGCTTTTGGCAACAGGCGCCAATATCCCCGGCGTCAGAGGCAATTCATCTTGATCTGAAGTTGGCATTTAGAAATTGGCCCAATCTGGCTTATTCGGCGTAACCACAGAATCTCCGGCCATCAACGGTTCAGAATTCTCAAGAACCTCCAGGCGAATTAGCGCGAGCCCAGTAGAGCCGGCGGCAGAGCGCGTTTCGCCGGCATTTTTGCCGGCTTGGGTAATTTCGGTGCCAGGTGCAGGAGCGCTACCCTCATAAGTTACCGGAATGAGACGTTTTTTGATCAGGCCCCGATGTTTGGTGCGGGCTGTCAATTCCTGGCCCATGTAACAGCCTTTGTCAAAATCGACGCCGTTGAGTTCTTCGAAACCGCTCTCAAGCAAGATCGATTTGTCGATCTCCAAATCTCGGCTGCTGTCAGGTAAACCCAAGGAAAGGCGAAGTTCATCATAGTCTTCAAACGATGCCGCCGAAAATCCTTCGTCGCGAAGCGCGATTTCAAACGAATCTGTTGGTATCATGGCACGGGCGCCAATGCCGGTGAGACGGGGGTCTGTATAAAGAACGCCGCCAAGCCAATCAAATGCACTGCCGGCTTCTTTTTTGATGCTCAATGCATCATGGATGTAACTGCCAAAAAACACAGCGACTGCCATATCATCGACAATCTCCAGCTCGACTTTGGAGCGCATCTTGTACATCCGGAGCCGTTTAAAAAGATCATCGATCCGTGAGGCTTCGCAATCGAGATAAAAACTTTCCGCCAATTCAGCAATAAAAAAATCGTGGAGGTACTTCCCTTGGGGTGTCAAAAGCGCTGCGTAAATTGCGCGGGTTTCTGAGACCCGATCCAGGTCATTAGAAACCAGACCTTGGAGGAAGTCTCTCGCCTCGTCACCAGATACTTTTAAAACGCGCCTATCATCGAGACGTACAAAATTTAAATTATTCATGTCCTAAATATAACCGAGCAGGGCGTTAGCGCAAATGGTTACGGCTTAATTGCCATAACCCGTTGAAACTCCTATAAACGCTCCGCAAGGATAGAACGATGAATATTGTGATGATTGATGATTCTTACGCCTTTGATGGCGCGACGCCGGGAACGCGCGCCTTAGGCGGTGCCGAAAAAGCATTTGCCTGTCTTGCGAGTGCGTTATCGGCGCGCGGTCATGATGTGACGGCTATAAATCGTTGCGAATATCAATCGAGTGTCGAGGGAGTGCTCTGGGTGCCGTTTGAGACTCCGCGGCCTCCGGAATGTGATGTTTTAATCGCGTTTCGAAAGCCGGAATTGTTGGACGAGTTTGACAATCCGACCATAAAATCTGTTATGTGGATGTGGGGGCATCCTAAAACTCTCAATCAGCCAACGAACCAGAAGCTCTTGGAAAAACACGATCCCGCAGTGGTGTTCGTGGGCGATAGTCATCGGCGGAGTTGGAAATCTTGGCGAGATTTTAAAGAAGCAATGATCGTTCCGGGCATAGCCGAGAGCTATCTAGAAAGTGTTGTGGGCGAAACCGTGCCGCCTGTGGCAGTTGTGACAACCCATCCTCTGCACGGTCTGCAGAAAATCATCGAATTATGGCGAGATCGCATTCATCCGAAAAACGACAAGGCAGAACTTCACATTTATTCGGCAAGCTTATTTAAAGGTAATGTGGCCGCCCGTCTTGAGGGGATTTTAAAAGTAGTGACTGCTGCCCGTGACCAAAACGTGATTGTAAAATCTCCTGAAGCGGATCCAGAAATGGCGGCGGCCTATACAAATGCGCGGGCACATTTATACCCGGTTATCGGAACCGAGTTTTATAGCTCAACGTTAGCGGAATCCCAGGCAAGCGGTACGCCAGCCATCATCTATGCAAGCGATGGAAGTTCGACTATCGTCGCCGAGCGGATCCAAAATGGTCAAACCGGACATATCGCGCCCGATGACGATGCTTTTGTAAATTTGGCGCTCGATTTGCTGTCTGAAGAAAGCGAAATGTATCAAAGCCTAAGCCGAGACGCCAAAACATTGCAGAGCGGCAGAAACTGGCAGAGCGCTGCAATTGAATTTGAAGCTTTATGGAAAGTGTAAAAAGCTTAAACTACTGATATGAAAATCTTATTCGTAACATCGACGCGTATAGGCGACGCTATCCTATCGACCGGATTGCTCGAACATTTGCGGGCAGAGCATGCCGACTTGGAGGTCACGGTGGCCTGTGGCCCGGCGGCGGCACCTCTGTTCAAGGCCTTGCCAGGATTAAAGCGCATCATTGTTTTGGATAAGATGGTGTTCTCGCTCCATTGGCTGAGGCTTTGGGTACTGTCGATTGGCACGTTCTGGGATTTGGTCGTCGATCTTAGAAATGCACCGGCGACGTATTTTCTTGGATGTAAGAAAAGGCGGGGGATGCCCCGCAACGGAAGTGAAGGTCGACGCGTTGAACGTATCGCCCGGGTTTTGGACTTGCCTGAAATTGTGCCGCCAAAACTTTGGACGAGCACCCGCGAAGAAAATCTTGCTAAAGAATTACTGCCGGATGGCGGTCCGATATTAGCCATTGGTCCGACGGCAAATTGGCGGGCAAAAACCTGGCGGACCGAATATTTTGCTGAGTTAATCCAACGGCTAACTTCGCCTAGCGGCATATTGCCCGGCGCGCGTGTTGCGTTATTGGGCCGCGATGACGAACGCCCCATGGCACTCCGTTTGATGGATAGCATACCCGATGAGAAACGTATTGCTTTGGTTGGTAAGCTTGATCTGTTGACGGCTTATGCTTGTCTT
>CAJXJM010000068.1 GCA_913054205.1 uncultured Rhodospirillaceae bacterium | reverse complement strand
AAGAGATATCAAGCTATGTGCAAGATTTTGGCGTTAAAAACGAAAAAAATTCACAAGTTCGCTATCTCGCCGATCTATCCTACCGATTTAAACCTCGCGACATTCGTTTTCTGCTCCGCGATAGCGACATTCAATTTGCCGAAACAATAAGCAAACCGATTTTGGTGTTACCTGTTTATCAAGTTGCCGGCGCAGCCTCGCTTTGGGATGATCCCAACCCGTGGCGCCAAGCTTGGATAAATCGGCCTATAGTCGATGGTTTGGTGCCGATGATATTTGCTGCTGGAGATCTCGCCGACATAGCGATGATTGGCGCGGAGCTTGCCGTCAAAGGCGATGAGCAACGATTGGCAGCTATTGCGAGGCGCTACCAAGTTGCAACCACTTTGGTCGTGCTGGGTACATTGAGTTCGACCAAGCGAGGTCGACCTGTGCTTAAAGTTGCTATTTTTCGGTATGGAAAGAACGAAAGCCGGGAAGCTTTTTCAGCTGAAATTGACACCACTCCAGGAGAGGGTATTGATGGTCTGTTAAAACGCGCTGCGATCGAAATTGGGGCGCAGATTGAAGACAAATGGAAATCTGACAATTTATTGAAATTTGAGCGTCTGGGGGTTGTTGCTGTAACGTTGCCTATCAAAAGTCTCGGAGAATGGGTTGATGCAAAACGGCGCCTGGCTCGCGTCGCAGTTATTGAAAATGCAGAGCTGGTTTTACTGTCGCGTAGCGAAGTGCGTATAAATATTCATTTTATTGGTGAAGCAGGGCAGTTAAAATTGGCCTTAGCACAGTCGGATATGGTGCTGACGGAAGAGCAGGGAAGTTGGATTGTGAAACTCCAACCCCGGGTTAAATCTGGTGCAACAAAACGTGTGAAAAACAAATGAGTAAAGAAGACATACGCATAAATATTCCGAATTTAATAAGCCTTGCAAGATTGCTGTGTGTGCCGCTGACTGTGTGGCTCATTTTGAACAATCAGGTTTTGTATGCTTTTTGGGTATTTGTGTTTGCCGGCATTAGTGATGCACTAGACGGCTTTATCGCCAAACGATTTAAATTGCAGACCGAACTTGGTGCCTATCTAGACCCGATCGCCGACAAAGCTTTGCTCGTCAGCATTTTTGTAACTTTGGGTCAAGTCGGGTATCTGGATTCCTGGTTGGTCTTGTTGGTGGTGTTTCGCGATGGGCTGATATTGTGTGGTGCCATTCTTTATCACGTTATTTATCAAAACCTCACCATGCAGCCACTATTGATTAGTAAATTAAATACCACCGCTCAATTTGCGCTGGCGACGGCGGTTCTCGGATTGACGGGATACTCGATCGCCGACGGTTTGTTGATTGAAACTTTGGTCTATACTGTGGCTGCGACAACGGTTCTTTCAGGCGCCGCCTATGTTGGCATCTGGGGAATACGTGCAGCGACTATGGAGCCGGGAGAGTGACTATGGGGATTACCCGAGAGCGACAATTTTGGATTTGGTTGGTGGTCGTCGTTGTCGCGATTTCTTTTATAGTATTTGTCAGCAGCGTGCTGCTGCCCTTTGTTGCCGGTATGGCTGTTGCGTATTTTCTCGATCCGCTGGCTGACAAGCTGGAAGAGTGGGGGCTCTCCAGGACGCTCGCGACGACAATCATAACCGTTTTCTTTTTTGCCGCCGTCATTGCGGCACTGATTTTAATCTTTCCGCTCCTCCAAGGTCAGGTCATTGGATTTTTCCAAAAAATACCGACCTTTATTGAAAATTTTGAGGTCTGGATTGCACCGTTGAAGGAAACACTCTCGGAGCGTATTCCATCAGAGAAACTTCAAGAACTGTCTGAAGCTTCAAAATCCTATGGCGGCGCTATCGTCAAATGGTTGGCGGGGCTTCTACAGGGTATTTGGCAGGGCGGCCTGGCGCTTTTCAATGCGCTTTCCCTCATTTTGATTACGCCGGTTGTGAGTTTCTACCTTCTCAGAGATTGGGATAAAATCGTCTCCAAAGTCGATAGCTGGCTGCCTCGTGAGTTTGCACCTTCAATTCGCACAGTCGTTAAGGATATAGACGTAACCATTGCCGGTTTTGTGCGTGGGCAGGGAACGGTGTGTTTGTTTTTGGCGGTGTTTTACGGCATTGGCCTGACCATCGTCGGTCTGGATTTTGGACTTATGGTTGGCATCACAACCGGGCTGATATCCTTCATTCCTTATTTTGGCATGCTGGTGGGTATGGTGACGGCATTGGCCATCGCAGTTGCTCAATTTGGTGAATTGGTGCCGGTTGTATTGGTGCTGATTGTTTTTGGTGCCGGCCAAATTATTGAATCGATGTTCCTAACGCCAAAATTGGTCGGCGAGAAAGTTGGCCTCCACGCCGTCTGGGTGATCTTTGCCCTAATGGTTGGCGGTGCGACTGTCGGCTTTACCGGCGTTCTCTTGGCTGTGCCTGTCGCTGCAACAATCGGTGTGCTGGTGCGCTTTTTCCTAGCTCAGTATCTGGCCAGCCCGCTTTACTCCGGCAACACTGATTCTTCCGACAGCGATGGCCCGTCTTGAATTCTGCCGAGCAGCTTCCTTTTGAATTTGAACACCGGCCATCTTTAAGCGGTGATGATTTTTTGGTTGCACCCTGCAATCAGGTGGCTGTTGCCTGGCTCGATAAATGGCCCGATTGGTCATCGCCATTTTTAATAATTTATGGCCCACCCGGCTGCGGCAAATCGCACCTTAGCCATGTATTTATGGCCAAAAGTGGTGCTATGGCGTTGACATCTGCCTTGATCGAGGATGCCGGCTTGGCCAATATAATTTCCTCTGCACAAAACTTTGTCGTTGATGATGGTGATCAAGATTTCGACGAAGAAGCATTGTTTCATATCTACAATGACCTTGCCTCGCGCGATGGTCATATGTTGATCACATCAACTGTTTCGCCGGTTGAGTGGCCGATAAAATTGGCTGATCTTGCCTCGCGCGTTAAGGCTGCACCAGCGGCTGAAATCAGGCAGCCAGAAGATGATCTGATTAAAGCTGTGATGGTGAAATTATTTTCTGATCGGCAGGTGCGGGTCGAAAGCGGTGTCATTGATTACGTCTCCAAACGCATGGAGCGCTCGTTAGATGCTGCTCGGCAATTTGTTGAAGCTGCGGATAAGGCGGCGTTGGTTGAAAAGAAAGCGATAACGCTGGCAATCGCTCGGCGTGTTTTGGCAGAAGCCTAGCCGGGATATATTATTTCCGTTGCGGGGCGCTTGGATAGGCTAAGACCGTTGATCGATCCCAGACAGCGATATATTTACCGCGATATTTTTGGACAAAATCCGGTTTGGGCCCTGGGCCAGACTTTCTATGGATATCGGTATTTGTCAACTCGTGAACCGCGACGACTTTGGCTTGAGGTGTCACAGCCAGCCATTCCAATACTTCATGGTCGCCAGTGATTTTAATCGGATTTTTCAAGCGCCCTAAAAACTGGAACTGACCGTGATATTTGCCGTAACTGCCAATGGCGTATCCTTTGCGTTGTGCCTCAGCGATATAATTGGCAATAGGTCTTAAGTCATACCCTGTATCCAAAATTGGCCGTGCGATTCCATGCACCGAGATGACGACAATGGTGCTGCTTGCAGCGATGGCAAACAGGCGTTGATAACCTCCCTGCGGTGGTTTGAAAATGAGGAACGCTCCCAGTCCAACAAGCGGCAATGCCCAGAGGCGGTTTATCTCTGCCGTCCAACTAGGCTTGTTGAGGGCTGCGCCAATCTCCGGCGCGGCACCGGCAGCGAATCCCAAAAGGATCAAAAAAAGAGTTGGCGGCAGCATGTCCCAGCGACCTTTCAGAAAATCTTCTTTTGCAAGGCCGGCGATGAGGATGGCACCGCCAAATGCCAGGGCGGGGAACATGGGCAACAGATAATGCGGACGTTTTCCGCTGATTGCCGATAAGATCAACACGGTGGCGACGGCCCAAACCATAATTAGGCGCAATCCAGGATCAGGGTCATTTTGGTTGCGAGTGCGAATATTTTGCCACAATTTACGCAATAGGCTCGGCCACAGTAGCCATGGCAATAACAAGCCGGGGATGATTGCGAGATACCACCAAAATGGCTCGCGATGGGCAAAGGAGCTCACGACGCGGCCGGCAGATTGACCCCAAAAAATTGCGTTACGATATTCTTCGCCGCCGGCAAATCCGGCTGGGATGGCCCAAGCGAGCGCAATGCCTGCGCCTAATAGAACACCAGCTAATATACCCAAATACCACAGGCCCCAATTTGGCCTTCTGACGTTTGCTGCCCAATAGGGTGCCAGCAAAGCTGTTGGTAATAGGTAAACCAGAATGACCGGGCCTTTGCTCAACACGCCAAATCCAATTGCAATGGCGAACAATATCCAGCCCTTCATTCTGTGGCCCTGCCAGACTTCAATGAGACCATTGATGCCGACCAAAGTCCAAAAGGCGACCAGCAGATCAAACATTGTGAGAGTGGTGTAGATGCCCCAGTAGAAGGTACCTAGAAGCAGAACAGGAACAATGATATAGGCTTGGCTGCTCGGCCAGAGACGGCGGCAGGTGACGGCGCTTAGTCCAAGGCTGGCGAGCCCAAACAGCGGTGCGACGAGCCTCGGCCACCAGTCATTTACCCCAAATATGCCCCAGCCTGCGTTGATAAGCCAAAATAATAAAGGTGGTTTGTGGCTATAGGTTGCGCCGTTGAGGTGAGGGACTAAAAAGTCCCCACGCAACCACATTTCCCAGGCGACGGTGATGTAGCGGGTTTCGTCTACGGGCATTAGCGGGCGGAAAGATAACCCAGCGGCCACAAGGGCGGCCCAAGTAATTCCCCATACCCAAGGCTTAAGGCGTGAATAATCTGGCATCGTTTGCCTAAGTCAATTCCGTTGTTTTTTTCTTTTTTTCTTTTTAGGTTTCTCTAGCTTGGCGATATACGCCGTTGCGTCTTTAACAGTTAAAGGTTTAGAGAAATAATAGCCTTGAGCAAAGTCACAATTGAGTTTTCCAAGTTGGATAAGATCGGCCTTTGATTCAACACCTTCTGCAACGGTGCTGAGATTTAAATTGTGGGCCAGGGCAATAATGGTTCGAACGATTTCCATATTTTCTTGCGATTCGCCCATTGAGATAATGAAGGATCGGTCAACCTTTAGGGCATCGATTGGAAAACGATGGAGATGGCTCAAAGATGAATAGCCTGTACCAAAATCGTCGACATGAAGCTGAATACCCATTTTACGGAGTTGTTTTAGACGGTTGGTAACCTCGTGCGGATTTTCCATAATCGCACTTTCGGTAATCTCTACTTTCAGATGTTTACCTTCTAATCCGGTATTGGAAAGGATATCGCCTATATCGTCGATTAATTTATTGTCTTTAAATTGTTCGGGCGAAATATTGACGCTGACAGCAATATTGAGATCAGGAAACTTCGCCAGCCATTTGCTCATTTGGCGACAGGCTTCCATCAGCACCCAACGACCAATGGGTATGATTAGTTTCGTTTCTTCGGCGATGGGAATAAAATCCCCAGGTGGGATGAAGCCTTGGTCTTTATGGTTCCAGCGGATCAACGCTTCAAATCCCGCCAGTTTTTCGGTTTTTATATCAACGACCGGCTGATAAGCGAGTGTGAAATGTTTTTTCTCCAAAGCTTCCCGGAGATTGGTTTCCAATTCCATTTGAGTGACGGCTCGGACATGCATTCCTTTTTCAAAAACCACGTGCCGCGCCCGTCCTTCGGATTTGGCTTGATACATAGCAATATCTGCATCACGGATCATTTCTTCAGGATGACCGTATCCGAGCGAGCTAAACGCAATCCCAATACTCGCATTTGATACAATCTCGCGTCCAGATAGAGCGAATGGCTGTCCGAGTGAATGATTAATACGTCGGGCTACCTCTTCAGCTGTATTTTCAGAATCAAGGTCATCGAGTAAAATTGCAAACTCGTCGCCGCCAAGTCTGGCCACGGTATCAACGTCACGGGTGCATTCTTTGAGACGTTGGCTAATTTCAATCAAGATTTGGTCGCCATAGGAATGACCGAGACTATCGTTAATCAATTTAAAACGATCAAAGTCTAAAAACATGACAGCAAATAGATGCTTGGTATTTCGAGTGGAGCGCGAAAGCGCTTGAACAAGGCGATCAGTAAACAGAGCTCGATTCGGTAAATTTGTGAGCGTGTCGTGCAGTGCGTCTTTAAGCAATTGATGTTCGGCGCGTTTGGTTTCGCTGATGTCGCTTAGCGAGCCTGCAATCCGCGTTGCTTTGCCGTCTTCATTTCGCACAGCCAAACCGCGAACCAGCATCCAGCGATAGGTGCCGTCATGGTGCAGCAAACGGTGCTCGCAGGCCAAATAGGACGTGTCATCGTCCAGATGAGCATCAATCGTAGATTTTAGAATTTCTTTATCTTCCGAATGGACACGCTCCATCCAGACATCGATTGAGTCGTCTACAATCTCTTCCGAGAGGCCCAGCATCGCTTTCCAACGCGAAGAGTAAAACATCCGGTTCGATGATATATCCCAATCCCAAATTCCGTCATTTGAGCCTTGAACGGCCAAGTCAAAACGATATTCACTTTCTTTGAGGGCATCTTCGGCTTGCCCTCTCTCAACTGCGACACCAAGAACGTAGGCAATCGCTTCAAGGAAATTAATATCATCTGGCGAAAACTCACGCGCTTCCTTGCAATGGATAGCGATCACGCCAAAGGGATGCTCGCGACCAGCTATGCGGATGCCGACACTTGTTCGCATGCCGGTATGACCCATAATTTTTCCAGCATTTTTCAACTCGTCATCGGTTCGAATTAGAGTTTCGGTCCTTCCCGTTAAAAAGACTTTTTGTGAAAACAATACTTTCGGCAGAAACTGTGTTGGCGTTCTACTATTTTTCCGCGTTTTCCATCCTATTTGGGCTCGCACGACAGCTTCGTCAGAGTCCAAAGAGAATTCGTGGACGTTGACAAATTCGACGTTTAGAATATTTGCCACATATCGGATCGCTTCCTCGAAAAGTTGTTCGAGGTCACTTCCTGCCAAAGCTTTGCCACCAAGTTCTGCGACGGCTGATTGTTGACTCATTCTATTTTCGAGATCGTATTCAGCATTCTTTTGAATGGTGATGTCGTTTTGAATGCCGAGGAAATAGCTGATCTGATTTGACTCACCTAAAACCGGGTTGAGCCGAAAGTCAAACCAACGGTCTCTGCCATGTTCATCAGGAATAAGGATGTTGGAATTTGCTGTTTCACGCCGGCTCATACTGCGTTTTAACTTTTCAAATTGGTCCGAGTTCTCGGCAGATTGAAAAAGCGTCTCGAAGGACTGACCCAAAATATCTTCATTATTCATGCCATCGGGAGTCACAAATGAGGGGTTCACAAAAACGATCGGATTGTCTGGCATATTGGGATTGGTAATGATGACCCCAGAATCCATCGCTGAAATTGCGACCGCCATCTGAGCATTGCGTTGGGCATCCCGAGTTGCCTCGACCTCACGATTTTTGATTGACGTTATGTCAGTGATTGTCGTCGTTGTTATGTCGTTTTCAATTTTACGAGCAGATATAGAAACCCAGGAACCATCAATGAATTGAACATGACGTTCCATGGCGGTGTTGCTGTCTCTGCGGCGGTCAACTTCAAGAAGACCCACAGTATTTGCGGGCTCAATGGTCAGCGCTTTAGATTTAAGAAATCGCGATAGGGTCGACCGCATCGCCCCTTGCTTGATTTTAAAGTTGTCGGAATCAAAAAGCGCCTCAAAGCGGTTGTTGAAAAGAAGCAGATAACCCTTTCTATCCCAAATGGCGAAACCATCGCCCAATCCCTCTAGGACTTCTGCATAGGGAAGGTAGGTTGCTGCAATGCGAGAATCTTTTTCAATTTCAATTGTGGTATCAATTCCAGTGCCAGTATATCCGACAAACTTTTTTCGTTTGCCAAATTCCGGCGCACCGGCGATTCTGATAAGTCGCAACCCGTTGTCTGGTGAATTGATTGGAAGATCGATATTGCGGAAACTTTGCCGACTTTCGAACTTGGAAAGAAAGCGCTTTAACTTTTTATCGCTTTGCCCTGATAAATCGAGAACAGGTGAAGATATCTCGGTAAATGTTTTTCCTATAATGACTGCGCGATCAATACCTGTTGCTTTTGTGAAAGATTCTGAAATTGACGTGACATGACCATTGGCGTCGGTTGTCCATTGCCATTTCTGGGCAGATATCGTCGTTTGGGGTTGGTTCGTTGTCATCTTAATTCTTCTATCGCAAAAAATATGCGGGTTACCCGTTCCAGACTTTGTATTCCGGTTTTATCTAATATACACAGTAGCTTACGAAAAATGAAGCCGAGTCTCAGTTATTGAGACCCTGATTATTTTTATATCTAATTATATTGGGATCGAAGGTCTTTGGGACAAACAAAATCTGTAAGTTTGGTTTTATTTTCAGACAATTTGGACCATGAATGTGCCTCACTGCCTACTGTTGCGAACGCAGCTGTTGGGAATTTCAGCATCACTCGGTTTAGCAATGCCGATGTGCCAATATTTTCTCTGCCTCCCAACATCAGCGCCAATTCATGCAGGCCAGGATTATGGGCCACTATCATTACTGAATTCACCGATTCATCAATGTTTTCAAGGTATTTCCGAAGTGTCTCTGACGATGCTAGGTAGAGCTCTTTATCAATTTTTATCTTCTGATTCTCAGGAAGAAAAGGGCGGATAATGGATAAGGTTTCTTGAGCCCGAGCGGCTACCGAGCATAGTATCACGTCTGGACGAACGTCATTTTTCGCTAAATACTGCCCGATTTCAGCTGTGTTTCTGCGGCCGCGTTCATTGAGAGGTCGATCAAAGTCATCCGTTTCCGGGCCGGACCAACTCGATTTGGCATGGCGTAAAAGATAAATTGTTTTCATGTTACGTTGAAATTCACTCAATTAGTTGGACGTAATCTTTAAAATTTTCATATTTATGTAATTTGCATGAATGTATGGTGTCGGATATTGGTATATTGTACTGAACCAATCGTAAAATGAAATACGTGAATGGGTAACGTAAACGTGTCGACTTTAGCTTCGGAAAATCTTGCTAATTTGGACTTCAAATCGAAAGGGCGATTTATCAATCGCGAACTTTCCTGGCTGGCTTTTAATGCCCGAGTTTTGGAAGAGGCCGAAAATCCGGCGGCCCCACTATTGGAACGGGTCAAATATCTCTCGATTTCCGCCTCCACTCTAGACGAA
>CAJXJM010000067.1 GCA_913054205.1 uncultured Rhodospirillaceae bacterium | reverse complement strand
ATCTTAAACAAGATGGAGTATGGTGCGCGGTTAATTAAATTTAGTTTCCTCATTCATTTTTGCCGTATTGGGCTTAACGATATAAAAAGCTGCCATCCCCCAGGCAACCCAAATTATTTCACGGGCGCGCCGGACGACAGCGATAGCAAACCCTAACGTTGGTGATCCTGTGACCGCCGTGCCGATGATCAAAAAGGCACCTTCTTGGGCGCCGATACTGGCCGGAATAAAAAACGTTGAGGCGCGGACCAATTGAGCGACAGCTTCGATAATCCAAGCGTCTGTCAACGAGATCGGATGGCCGAGGAAGAACATGGTGATCCAAATTTCCGCTACCCCCAGAATCCAATTGATAAAAGCCAGCACAAAAGCGAAAGCTGCCCTCGCGTGGTGAGCGGTGTAGAATTCGACCAATTTTTCATCAACGTCTTTGATGTGATGAAGCACGCCGTTCAACCAGTGAAACCATTTATTTTTGCTGAGGGCTTCGCTACTACGGCTCGCAACCTTAAAGCGCTGAACGGCATAAAACAGTGCAATCAGAACCGTTAGGACACCCAGCCCAATCCCAGCGATTGAGTTGTACTTTTGATCAAGAACAGCGCTCTCCAGCATCAGAATAAAACCAACCATCAAAAAAAGAATAAGCGAAACAGTGTTAATGGTGCGCGCCAATATTAAGGATGCGACGCCTTCGCGGTACCCAATCCCATAATGCGTTTTAAGGAGCACGGCTTTTAACGGTTCTCCGCCCATGCTGGCGGCAGGCAGAGTATTGTTAAATGCCTCGCCTGCTAAGCGCATTTGAAAAAAGCGATAGAGCCATTTTGCATTTAAAGGCGCGGACAAAACCGTCATTTGCCAGGTCACAGAATCGAATAAAAAGGCCAGGAAGTACGTAAATAGGACCAATAAAAATCCGAAGCCGATCTGGCTGACCAAATCAAAAGTTTCTTCCAGATTGGTCTCACGAATAACCCATCCCAATAAAACTAGGCCAGCTATCAAGAATATGATTTTGAATAATCTCATAAACCCATCTATCGATTAGACATGATAGTTCTTGTCGCGCATCATAAAATACGAAATCCAATACACATGCGCGCCAAGAGCAGCAGTCGGGAGTAAAATCCACAGACCATCAATCAACGACAATGCCAATACAATAAAGCAAAAATCTGCACGGAACAGTTCGCGGAAGACAAAGGCAAAATATTCTTTCAACGTGTTGGGTTGAGCGGCGTCTTCTGAACTTTCCTGCGTGGTTGAGTTTTTAAGGAAAAGAACGATCAAATAATTAATCGTCCCACCTGCGCTGCCGAATAGTCCAAACCACCACCAAATATCGTTTCCTGTCTCCATAGCGACGCCATACCCAAGCGCCGCAAAAAAACCGGTGTTGACAATCCAATCTACGAAAGTATCTAATTTCTCACCAAAAGCGGTTGAAAGCTGTTTCATCCGGGCGATTTCTCCATCGCAATTGTCCAAAATGTAGGCGGCAAGGAAGAACAGGCTGCCCATTAGTCTGTCTTCAAAACCAATGTGGCTAAGATAAAAGCACGCCGCCAAACCGCATGCCAGTGAGGCAAATGTTATCTGATTGGGAGTGATTGGCAATTTGATCAGCAGATTGCTCACCGGTGTTGAGATATGTCGGATCAGTGGAAAAAAATTAGTCATCTTGCACTCGCTTTGGGCCATACGATCAGCAACGCGGGCAACACAATCAGCGTGCAGATAAGCGATAGAGCAATGGCGATGGTTAACAATATGCCCATGCTGGAGGTTCCGGGATGGCTGGAAAGAGCGATGCTGCCAAAAGATCCGATAGTTGTCAAAGCACTGAATATGACAGCGCGGGGTGTCGACGTGGTCATTACACCTTGAGCACCAAATTGATCTCGATCTCGCAACACCAAATGGATTGAACCGGCAATGCCAAGCCCAAAAAGCAAAGGCAAAACGATGACATTGGCAAAATTGAACGGCAGGCTGAAAAGCACTGAGGCGGCAAGAGTGAATAGAGCCGCGAGCAATAACGGCGCAATAATCAGCACGATCTCGCGGAGGCTTCGCGTTACCGCCACAACCAATATAACAATGAGGATAAAGGTAAGCGTTGCAGCTTCTATAAACGCTTGGATGACGGCATTGCCGGCTTCTTGGATGATGATTGGCGTACCTGTGGCATCAGGCGCGATTTTGCGGACAGCCGCGACAAAAGCCGCCAATTCCTGCCTGTTCCGCATATTACCTTTGGCTGCGATCTCCAGCTTAGCGCGGCCGTCGGCGGCAATTTGTCGAGATCGGAGGGCATCTGGGATATCTTTCTCGGTGATCTCTTCAGCATCGATGGATTGCTTTAATAGCGCCAATTGCCGAGGAAGTGTGGCGAGCAGGCGCTGCTCAAGTTCGGCCAAGGCGCGATCTGGATCAGTGCTGGTTAAAAGTTTTGTGAGCGAGCTGTTAAATTTATTTACGGCCTTAGATAAATCAGATGCCGAAGTGCTGGCATCGAAAGTCTTTATCTGATTCTGAAGACTTACCGTTGCTCTCAAACGTTCTGTGATGGTTGATTTTAAAGGCCCGGGCGAGCCGGAAAATGCCGGGCCGAGGATGAGGGCTAAATTTTCTATCATCGAAAGTTTATCTTCTTGATCGCGTGGAATGAGATTCGAGAGTGTAATCACGCTCTTTACCGGAGGGAGATTTTTTGCACGTTCCGCGATTTGATCGGCCGTCTTTAAATCTTTGGCGAGAATGGTGATTGAATAGGGATTGCCGTTGCCACTTTCCATTAAATCAAAAAAAGTTGAAACGGATTCGGTTTTTGTGTCCTTTAAATTCAAAGGATCAAAATCGAAGTGCACCTTTTGGGCAAGAAACAACGAGCTGATCGCAAGAATTATCACGGCGCCGAGGATAAGGCGATGGGACCCCGGGCGCTCCGATGTCGGCGCAACAGACTTGCCAAATTGCATTTGTTGCGGGAGCGGCATGACGCTTAACAGAGTTGGCAATAGCGTGAGATTTGCAAATAAGGCAATGAACATGCCGCCGCCGGCAATCAGCCCAAGTTCCGCAAGGCCGGTGTAGTCTGTCGGCAGAAATGAGAAAAATCCAATGGCCGCCGCGATCGCTGAAAGACACAACGCGCTGCCAACATTTTTTGCTGCGTCGTTAAGAGCCGTTGCTGGGTTACCTAAATTCTCGGTGTAGCGCAGGGCAAAATGAATGCCAAAATCAACGCTTAATCCAATGAACAAAACGGCAAATGCCACGGAGATTAAGTTAAGCGTACCGACCGCCCAGGTGGCAAATCCTGCTGTCCAAACGAGGCCAAACATCAATGTGATTAAGGTGGCCGCAACCAATCTTGCGGATTTTAGACCCCAAAAAAGCAAACCGAAAACGAGCACCAGCGAGAGTGCGCCCGCGAGACCAAGTCCATCAACCACGCTTTCCAGCTCTTCTTCAGCCAAAGGGACAGAGCCGGTAAGGCGCAATCTGGCACCAAACTTTTCTGTCAAATTTAATTTGCCGCCAAGTGCCCTGATCTGTTCGATGGCATCGGCTCCAGGCTGAAGCGACTCAAAATTTGTTTTGGGCTGAATGACAATAATTCGAGTGGGTTTTTCGGATCTATTACCGGAAAGGACATCCCGCCAGGAAAGCCTGTCAGGTTGTTTGTTGGTCTGAGCAGAAATAATTTGGCTGATGTTATTGATCATCGGTGCGGCGGCACCAATTAAGTCTGGTTTGTCTCTACCTTCATTTAGGAAAAGGCTGAGGAGGTTAAACAAACCCGGCAATGTCGGGTTCTTCCACAGCGTCCCCAGAAAAGGTTGGGCTGAGATCAGACGATCGGATAATTCAGCGAGGTCGTCTGTTTTCAGATACATCAAACCATTTGTTTTGAAAAATCCCATACCTGCGGGATCAAAGACTTCGCCGAACAATTTAGGTTGTTTGCGTAACTGCACAGCGATCTGATCGGCGGCCTCATTGATGAGATCAGCATTTGGGCCATCGATCACAACAACAATATTATCTGAATTTTGTGGAAAGGCTTTGCTGAGCGCTATCGCGTTCTGGCGAAAGGGCAGTTTTGGCGACAGCATGTCAGTTGTATCGGTACTGATGCCTATCACCGTCGCTGTGTAATAAGCGAGTGCAATCGTCATAATCGTCGAAAGCGATATTACCACGACGGCTTTCGCGCATATGAAGCCTACCCATCGCGCCAGGAAATTCCCGAGGGCATTTTGAAAACTATCTGTCACGTCTTTAGGCACGTTCATTCCCATGTTAATTTGCAGTGTTAGCAATTTAATCGCAAACTTGACACAACGGAACTACTTAAACATTTTGCACCTATGACACATGATACGGAGAATCAGGTTCCCTATGACCAGCGCCTTGCCAGCTTTTTGGTGAAACCGCTTGCCGCGACTTTTATTCGGCCGAACCACATCACTGGATTGACGCTTTTGATGACCCTCGGGGCGGGCGTTCTATTTGCGTTTGGCGAAGCGGTTTATGTAAATTGGGCGGCGGGCATCTTTGTTCTCGCTCGATTCCTAGATCACTTTGACGGCGAACTTGCCAGGTTGCAGGGGACATCGTCGAGCTTCGGTTATTATTTCGATTATGCGGTTGGCGGAATTGGTTACGCTGCGCTGTTTATAGGGCTTGGCGTTGGTCATTTTGACAGCCTTGGTATTTGGGCGGTTCTGTTGGGCGGCGCAGGTGCGGCCTCGGCATTGATCTCGCTATTCTCAAACCTCGGGATAGATCAACGCAGCGAAGAATTAGGCGATGGCGAGTCGATCGGCTATCCAGGATTTGCCGGATTTGAACTGGAAGATGGAATCTATTTAATTGCACCTGTGACATGGTTGGGATTTCTACCGCCGTTTTTTGTCGCTGCCGGTATAGGCGCAACGATCTATTGTCTTTGGACAATATGGTGTTATATGCGGCTAGGAGCCCAAAAACCGCCTGAACTTAAAGAAAAAGAAAACCGCGAAGAGTGATGCCCCAAAGGCTGCGGCGATGATCAATTGGCTGCTCCATCCAAGTAGTACCGCTACGGGAACAGCGAGCATGGCATCATCTGCATCAAAACCAGCTGTGCCATCCAATTCAGCAGCCCTGCCGCCTTCCTGTTCTTCAGCCCGCATCACCAGCCACAGAACTGCGGAAATAGCGAGCCCGGCAATGATGCCAAGCGGTATCGCAAGCTCGCCGAGTTGGCTAGATCGCAATCCAACTCCAATACCAACAAAGGCCAGGGAGTTCGATAACGAATCCGCGACAAGATCAAACTTATGTCCACCGGGGGAGGTCTTGCCAGTCAATCGCGCTAGAATGCCATCTGCCCGATCGAGCAACAGCGACAGCACAAATACGCCGCAGCCGATCATCGACCAGAATTCTTCGCCAATGGAAAAACTCACCGCCGCTCCTAACCCTGTTAAGAGTCTAAGCGAAGTTATCTGATTGGGTGTCACCGGCGTGTTGACTAAAGGCTTCACACCAATGGTGACAAAACGATGTATCCAGGTGTTGTGACTAATGGCGCAATCTCCGCAACATGTTATAAGATGTGGGTATTTAGATAGCGGATTCTGCCCCGTGAATAAACCCGTGCCTTTAGTTTGAGAATTAAATGACCAATGAACCCCTGCTTTTAACCCCTGGCCCGCTAACGACGTCGAAAGCCACCAAGGAAGCGATGCTTCGCGATTGGGGGTCGCGCGATGCGGCGTTCATTGAATTGACGGCGCGCATTTGCCGCAAACTAGAATCTATCGCCGGGGTATCCGAGGGGTCTCACATTTGTGTGCCGGTCCAAGGCAGCGGCACTTTTGCGGTTGAAGCGACGATCGATACTTTGGTGTCGAAAAGAGGCAAAGTCTTGGTGCTGATCAATGGTGCCTATGGTGGGCGCATCGCTAAAATCTGCGAAATCAATGGCCGGGCTTATACAGTATTGGAAACGGACGAAAATACGCCGACCGACCCAAATCAGGTGGCTGCGGGTTTAGCGGCTGATCCTGATATCACCCATGTCGTTGCAGTGCATTGTGAAACCACTTCAGGCATTTTAAATCCCATCAGTGAAATTGCCGCAGTTGTAGCGGCGGCGGGGCGTTCCCTTATCATCGATGCGATGAGTTCCTTTGGCGCGCTGCCGTTAAATGTCGATGAGGTTCCCTGCGCGGCGATTGTGGCGTCTTCAAACAAATGCCTGGAAGGCGTGCCGGGCGTTGGCTTTGCGATTATCGAGAAAGAAGCTTTGGCGGTCTCAAAAAGCAACGCCACAAGCTTGAGCCTTGATTTATATGATCAATGGCAAGCGCTTGAACAGACGGGGCAATGGCGCTTTACGCCGCCAACTCACGTGCTGGCTGCTTTGGATCAGGCGTTAATCCAGCATGAAGCTGAAGGCGGCGTCGAGGGGCGGGGTGCGCGCTATCAGAAAAATTGTCAGGTTTTGACGAGCGGTATGCGTGAACTTGGGTTTAAAACCTATCTCTCTGACACTCTTCAGGCGCCCATCATTGTGACGTTCCACCTACCCGAAGATAAGAGTTTCGATTTTGGTCAGTTTTACGACAAGCTACAGGCGCGCGGATTTACAATTTATCCCGGCAAATTAACCAAAGCAGATAGCTTCCGGATGGGCTGTATTGGTAATCTTACAGATACAGACATGGAAAACGCCGTTGCGGCCGTTGCGGCAGTCATCAACGAATTGGGCGTGGTATCGCTCTAAAGGTTAATTAAGTGACAGTCACCTAATTAAGGATTTAACTAATTGTCACGAATTTCTGGAAGCGGCGGGCGACATCTTCTGGTTTGATGGTCGGTCGTCCGAGATTGTCGATTGAGCCGGTATTGATTTTCGCATGAATGAGCGTCGGGCCGTCGTTTTCCGCGGCGGCGGTTAACGCCTCACCAAAACTAGCCAATCCATCTGTCGTGGCAGCGGCGCGGTAGCCGGCGGCTAATGCGATTTGAGAAAAGTCAACATGTGGGCTCACGGTTGCCTGACCGCCTGTTGAATCGTGCACACCATTGTCCAAGATCACATGGGTGAGGTTGCGGGGCGCATAGGCTCCAATCGTTGCTAGCGCGCCCATTTTCATCAAGGCCGCACCATCGCCGTCCAATACAATGACCGGTTTATCAGTGTTTAGGGCAACGCCTAACCCCATCCCTGAGGCCCCGCCCATCGATCCGACCTGATAAATTTGTTGGGGTCTATCAGCGATGGTAAACAATTCCCGGCCGCATTTTCCGGTGGTAGCGATTATCGCCGTCCGGTCAGATACAGTCTCGACGACTTTTTCCAAAGTCTGATAGCGGTTCGCCTCTATCGAGCCAGTTCGGAAATCCTCATAGTTGCCACGGGGCTTGGCCTCAATCGGCGCTTGATCCAACTCTTCCGGGTCAACCGAGCCTTTCTCCATGATGAAACCGAACGGGAGGCTGGTTTCTTCAATTGCTTTCTCAGCGTCATCGAGCGCGCCTGAGATATCTTCCGCCCTGCTCGGAAAAATCATACACCGCAGTTGCATGAGTTCCATTAAGGACTGCGTAATTTGGCCCATAAGCTCATGTTGTGGCTCATCCGGGCTGCCGGGCTGTCCGCGCCAAGTTGAAATCAAAAAGGTAGGAATACGGAAAGGAAAATTGAGTGAGGTGATGGGATTAACACAATTGCCGAGCCCAGAATTCTGGCACATGACGACGGTTTTGCGGCCAGCGAGCCAGGCCCCCGCGGCAATTGCAACCGCTTCACCTTCACTGGCAGCCCCAACATAATCGGTTTTATCCGAAGATATCGTCCGGTTGATAAAAGGCGTTAAAAAAGAACATGGCACCCCGGTATAAAAATCATAACCACGTTCATGGGCGGGAAAGATAAAATCGTCAGCTGAAATCATAGGGTGCCCACAAGCCGCTAGAGAAATTTCTGGGCATCGGCGAGGTCATCAGCATTATCGATGTCGAGCCAATGGCCAGATATATAGATAACGCGTATATCTTCGCCCGCCTTTAGCAAGCGTCCAAAGAGGTCGATCATAGAAGCCTGGCGAGCAGTTCCGTCTTTCTGCATGGCACTGATCTCAAACTTAACGCGTTCCGATCCTTTTTCTGAGAATTTAGCTAATCCGATCCACTCGCCTTGAATTTGATCAGCGGCAAAGTCATGGCCAATGTCGGTAACAGCAACTTCTTCTTCATCAAGATACTTTGTCGAAAAGGGCTCCCGGCATCTGACCAAATCGCGGAGGCGAGATTGAGGGTCGGCATCACGATTCTGCCACATCGCATCTGCGACCAAGACAATATCGCCCTTGGTTTCCAAAAGCTGATCCAGCACGTAATGGCGAAACAAAATATCACCGTATGAAAAAATACATTCGCCGTTGAGTTGATCCTGGGCATGGGCGAGAGAGCTAACCTCGCCCGTCGCGTTAAAATCATCATTGTCGCGAAAATCGATAGACGGCAAATTAACCGCCGATTTTTTATAGCCGCGCACCACCGATATTTTCCGGATATGAGCTTGATTGAAAGTTGTTGCTAAACGGCGGAGCAGGGGTTGGCCTCTGACATCGACCATGCATTTTGGCCGATCTTCTGTGAGGTCTCCAAGTTCTGTGCCGCGCGACGCCGCCAAGATAATTGCTTTGGTTTCAGCTTGGCTTGTTGGTAGATACATTTTTTCAGCCGCTGCCAATTCATCGTTTTCGGAGAGTTCAAATATATCTTTGACGCTGGCAATTTCACCTTCAATACCGCTTAGACTTTGGTCGCGATGAATGCGGCGAGACACTTCTCGCATGGCAGAGGTCGCGGCGCGGATATTGTGATTTGCCCAAATGACGATAGATGTGTCGGCTTTTCGGAATTCTTCAGTTGGTGTTTGATAATAGGTCGTCGGCACAAGAACGACCGGGCAACGATTGGACCATTCCTTTAAAAATTTAAGAATTTCGACGCCGTCCTGTTGTTTCGAGTGAATCAGAATACCATCCGCGCCAGCCTCATGATAAGCCGAAGCGCGATTGAGAGCTTCCTCCATACCCCAGCCCGAAATCAATGCTTCGATGCGGGCGATAACGCTGAAATCATCATCGAGCTGGCTGTCTTTGCCGGCTTTTATTTTGCCGCAAAATTCGTCGATATCAGCGAGCGGCTGACCTTCGCCAATGAAGGAATTTGTTTTTGGAAACAGCTTGTCCTCAATACAAATTCCGGCAAT
>CAJXJM010000066.1 GCA_913054205.1 uncultured Rhodospirillaceae bacterium | reverse complement strand
AAAAACATTTATGGAGCCCGGTGATTTTATCATCACACCATCCTGGACCTGGCATGACCACGGCAATGAGGGCACTGAGCCGGTTGTTTGGATGGATGGATTAGACCTGCCACTTGTGCGTCACATAGGAGCGGTATTCCTCGAACGTTATCCTGATGAGCAATTCCCGGCGGGGCCGCCGCCCGGAGATAGTCTCAATCGTTATGGCAGCAACATGCGCCCCGTTGGCGAAGTTCCGGACAATCTAAATTCACCTATATTCAGTTACCCTTATGCAAAATCGCGAGAAACTTTAGAGAATCTTCGTAAGTCCTCCGATTGGGATCCCTATCACGGTTTGAAACTCGAATATATCGACCCGACCTCAGGCGGACCGGCGATGTCAACGATATCAACATTCCTGCAATTGTTGCCAAAAGGCTTCAAAACTGAAAAATATCAAACCACCGAGAACAACGTTTTTTCGATCATTGAGGGATCAGGTCGGACCATTGTCGGCGAAGGCGATGACGAACAAATAATTGAATGGCAAGAACGTGATATTATTGTTGTCCCCTGCTGGTATCCACATAGGCTTGAAGCGGATGAGGACGCTGTTATATTCAGCTTCTCCGACAAGGTCGTCCAAACCAAACTAGGCCTTTGGCGGGAGCGACGCGGCAACGCTTAAACCAAACTTCAATTCCTAGCTTTGGGAAATCCGCTTTCTAGTATGGGAGCGGCCAAAACGCGCTAAACTATAATGATTTTGGGGTTCATAATTACATATGGCTAAAGTTAAAAATATTCTCTTCATTATGTGCGATCAATTGCGGGCGGACTATCTGTCTTGCACGGGTCACCCTCGATTGGAAACACCGAATATCGATGCATTGGCAGCCCGCGGCGTGTTGTTCTCGAGAGCCTATTGTCAGGCGCCGATTTGCGGCGGCTCACGGATGAGTTTTTACACCGGTCGTTATAACTTTACCCATGGTGCGACTTGGAACGGTGTGCCGTTGAATCTTGGCGAGCAAACCATCGGCGACTATCTCCGACCGCTTGATTACCGAGTAGCTTTGGTCGGCAAAACCCACATGAATGCGGACACCGCTGGCATGGAACGCCTTGGCCTTGATCCTCATGCGCCGTTTGGTGTGTTGGCGAGCGAGTGTGGGTTCGAGCCCTATGAGCGCGATGATGGTCTTTGGGGAAACGCGGAATTTGGCCCTGAGAATTTGGCCTACAACAATTATCTCAATGCTCAAGGCTACGAAGGTAAAAATCCGTGGCACGATTATGCAAATTCACATGAAGGACCCGACGGCGAAATTTTGTCCGGTTGGCACATCCGCAACAATCACTTGCCGGCCCGCGTCAAAGAAGAGCATTCAGAAACCGCCTATATGACCAATCGGGCGATGGAGTTCATCACCGAAGCCGGTGACCAGTCCTGGTGCCTGCATCTCAGTTACATCAAACCGCATTGGCCTTATGTTGCTCCCGCCCCGTATCACGACATGTACGGCCACAACGATATGATCCCGGTAAATCGCCATCCAGACGAAAAAGAAAACGGCCACCCAGTTTATAAATTCTTCATGGGCCGCCCGGACAGCGAAACTTTTGCCCGCGATGAAACTCGAAACAACGTCATTCCCTCTTATATGGGCTTGATCAAGCAAATCGATGATCATATGGGCCGGTTGTTTAAATTTCTGGAAGAGCAAGGCCGGATGGATGACACAATGATTGTTTTCACCTCCGACCATGGCGATTATCTCGGTGATCACTACATGGCGGAGAAAGAGCTCTTCCACGAGGAAAGCGTTCGAATTCCGATGATTGTCTATGATCCCGATGAAGGTTCAGACGCCACGCGAGGAACAGTCGATGATAGCTTTATGGAGGCCATTGATCTGGTACCGACATTTATCGATGCGGCGGGCGGAGAAATTCCAGAGCATATTTTGGAAGGTCGCTCCCTTCGCCCCCTATTGCGCGGCGAAAAACCAGATGATTGGCGCACCTACGTCATAAGCGAATCTGAATACGCGGCACGCTTTGCCAGTTGGGAATTTGGCATCAAACCGAGCGAAGCACGCGGCACAATGGTCCGAACAGATGACTGGAAATACATCCACCATGAAGCTTTCCGACCAGAATTGTTTGATCTTAAAAACGATCCGAACGAATGGGTGGATTTAGGCGAAGACCCAAAATATGAAGATGTCCGCCGAGAAATGCGAGACCAAATGTTTGAATCTTTACGCAGACGAAAGTTCCGCAAAACCTTTCCTGACAAAGATATGGAAATGAGAGCGCGCCGCTCCTTGGACAACGATACCAAAAAGGCTGTCTATATCGGCGTTTGGTAAAGCCAATATAAATTTTAAAAAATTGATAGGACCCCATGCCTAACTCTGAAATACCTGTCTGCACTCCCCCTGATCCCAATTGGAAAAAACCGCGGATAGCCTTACCGGCTGGTTCAATAGACACGCACGCCCATGTATTTGGCCCGCCAGATAAATATCCTTTGTCTCCCAATCATGGGTACACACCGTTGCAATCCAGTTTGGAAGATTTACGGGAGATGCACAAAATATTCGGCGTCGAACGATTGGTGCTCACGCAGCCCAGCGTCTATGGCACCGACAATTCAATGATGATGGATGCCATCAGGCAATACCCAGATCGCATGAGAGGCGTTGTTGCCGTCGGCCCTGAAATCACCGATAAAGAACTGGAAGATTTTCATGCCGATGGCATTCGTGGCATTCGTGTCAACTTGGTCGACAAGGGCGGCATGCCATTCGCTTCCATCGAAGAGTTCTGCCAATTTGCGGAACGCCTAAAGCCTTTTGGCTGGCATTTGGAACTTCTTATCCATGTTCACGAGTTTCCGGACCTACGAGAAACTCTGATCAAACTGCCAGTCGATATTTCAGTTGGTCATCTCGGCTATACAAAAACGTCGGCTGGAGTTGATCATCCAGGCTTCCAAGATTTTCTCAATCTGGTGCGGGATGGTCATTGCTGGGTTAAGCTCACTGGCACCTACCGAATTACGACGTCAGAGCAAACCCCTTATCTTGATGTCACGCCCATGGCGCAGGCTCTGATTGAGGCCAATCAAGATCGATTGATATGGGGAACCGACTGGCCCCATGTTTCGACCTATGGGTTTATGCCGAATGATGCCGATCTGCTTGATCATATGTTAGACTGGACGAGCGATGCAAAAATTCACCAAAAAATATTTGTCGATAATCCGGTAAAACTTTTTGGATTTTAGGAGGCGATATGTATGCAGTTATTTTCGAAGTTGAACCAAAGCCCGACGGGAAAGCTGAATATTTAGACATTGCCGCCGCGCTTCGCCAAGACCTGGAAAAAATGGACGGTTTCATTTCGATCGAGCGCTTTCAAAGCCTAACCAATGAAGGCAAAATTTTATCGCTGTCATTTTGGCGCGATGAGGAAGCTGTTGTCGGCTGGCGCAATCAATCCAAACATCAAAAAGCCCAGGCCAAAGGCTACAACGAATTGTTCGAAAATTATCGGCTGCGTATTGCCGAGGTCCAGCGTGATTACACCAAGACGGACCGGGATGAAGCGCCGCAAGAGACGCCTGCACCTACCTAAAAATCAGGGGACGACTTAAATGAAATTTCAAAAACTCGGCAATTCCGACATCGAGATTTCTGCCATTGGCTTCGGCGGAAATGTGCTTACCGATTTTTTTGGTCCCGTTAATGATGACGAGTCACTGAAAACGCTCCATCATGCCGTTGATCTTGGCCTGACGTTTATGGACACCTCAAATTCTTACGGCCCGAAAGTTAATGAAGAACTGTTCGGACGCCTGGCCGCTGAGCGCCGGGACGAAATTGTTATTTCGACAAAGTTTGGATTTGTGGACGGCAGCGTTTGCGGCACTCCCGAGCATGTCGTTGAATGCTGCGAGGCCAGTTTAAAACGCTTGGGCGTCGATGTTATTGATCTTTATTATCAGCACCGCGTTGACCCGGACGTCCCGATCGAAGAAACCATCGGCGCGATGAAGGCTTTGGTCATTGCTGGCAAAGTGCGCTCGCTCGGCATGTCTGAAGCTGCACCTGCCACGCTCCGCCGCGCTCATAAAGTTCATCCGATCTCAGCTTTGCAAACCGAATATTCATTGTGGAGCCGATTTGCCGAAGCCGAAATCCTGCCGACCTGCGAAGAGCTTGGTACTACCTATGTTGGTTACACGCCGATGGGACGCGGCGTTTTAAGCGGCAGCCTCACGGACACCAGCACGCTCGCGGAAAATGACAAGCGCCGCGGTCTGCCAAGATTGAGCGCAGAAAACATCGATCACAATTTGGCCCTGGTTCAAACAGTTAAAAATATTGCCGATGCCAAAAATGTCAGCATGGGACAAATTGCGCTGGCTTGGATTTTCGCCAGCGACTTTGATATCGTGCCCATCCCCGGCACGCGCAATCCCAAACATGTCGAGGACAATATTAAAGCGTTGGAGATTGAGCTTACACTGGAAGAAAAAACGCTGCTGGATGAAACTTTCTCAGATGAAAAAGTAAAAGGATTACGGACACCTGAACATGTCCTCTTGACGGTCGATAAAGGATAAATTCCCGGTTTCAAAAATTAATGATTTACAGATTTGCTATAATCCCATATTACGGGATTTATATTTAATGTTAATTCTCGCTTGCTCAATCATCCTACAAATTTAAAATGGTCAATACAGCGAACATTAAATTGAAACATGTTGCATTTTAATCGCCGCAATTTGGACTGATTTGCGACAAACAATTGGAAACCAAACAAAATTCGCGATACAAATAAACCTACTAACAATTTCCGGCACCTTCAGCCGGGAGGCTTAACAGAAACGGAGACGAAAAATGAAAAAACTTACCACGGGAGTACTGCTTGCAGGTGCCGCACTTATAGGCGGATCTGCAATGAGCCAGCCAACATCGGCGGCTGAAATCACACTAAAATTTGCCAATTGGCTGCCCCCTTTCCATCATTGGACTGGCACGGCTCGTCGTTTTGCTGATTCGATCGAGAAAGCATCAGGCGGCTCGATCAAAATCGTCATGGACAAAGCACCTCTTGCAAAACCACCCGGACAGTATGATCTTGCTAAAAACGGCGTACGCGACATGGTCATGGGTGTTTCCGCTTATACAGCTGGACGTCATCAACTCTTCAGAATGGCCGAAGTCCCATTCGCCACGCCAAATGCAGAAACCGGTAGCCAAGGTCTCCA
Organism: uncultured Rhodospirillaceae bacterium; assembly: GCA_913054205.1. Taxonomy (GTDB): domain Bacteria; phylum Pseudomonadota; class Alphaproteobacteria; order Rhodospirillales; family UBA2165; genus TMED23. Next base: position 4,099 of record CAJXJM010000066.1, on the reverse strand, counting down.
CAAATGGTACACCAAACACGGCTTCGACAAAAAGGAGTTTACCGGCACCAAGCTGATCTCAGCCTTTGTTCATGGTCCTGGACTGCTTCACAGTAAAAAAGAAATAAAAACTCTCGAAGACATTAAGGGTGTTAAAATTCGTGTTGGCGGTGGCGGTGTTTTGATAGCGAAACGTCTGGGCGCTGTTCCAGTAGCGATGTCTGCTCCCAAAGCACATGAGAGTTTACAGCGCGGCACGACCGATGCAGCTTTCTTCCCTTATGAAAGTCTGCATGGTTTTAAGCTGGCGAAATTGGTCAAATTTCACCTTGAAGTCCCGGGCGGTCTTTACACAACATCTTTCTATGTCGCTATGAGCGGTAAGAAATGGGACGGTCTTCCAGCTTCTGCTAAAGCTGCGCTCAATAAAGCGGGTGGTGCAGCAGGTGCCAAATTGATTGGTCAAGGCTGGGATGCTGCTGATGCTGTTGGCAAAAAAGCTGGTATGGATGCAGGCAATAAATTTCAGAAAATTTCTGCTTCTGAACAAAAACGCTGGGCTAAAGCTATTGCCGTCATCAAACAGGACTGGATCAACAAAGCCAATAAAAAGGGCCAAAACGGTAAAGCCTTGATGGAAGAACTCCTGTCCATGATGAAGGGCTAAGCCTTTTAAATGACGGATCCTTCTATAGGAACGATACAAAATCTGAACGAGCGGGCCACTTTGTGGTTCGCTCGCGCAGGTTCTGCTGGCCTAGCGGCTATGATGTTCCTCACGCTTTTTGATGTTATTGGTCGCGCGTTTGGCCACCCAATTGCAGTTTCTGTTGAAGTAACAGAACTTATCATGGGCATGATGATATATCTCGGCATTGGCTATACAACTTTTAAACGCGGCCATATTCGCGTTGATATTTTAATCACCAATATGTCTGCCCGCGTTCAGTCCGTGTTTGATTTTATCACCGGTAGCGTCGGACTGCTCATCGGTGTACTGATCAGTTGGCGATTATGGATTCAGGCCGTTTCTCGGTATGACAATAATGATCTCACGCAGATCGCTGAAGCATCTGTATGGCCCTATGCGATCATTATGGCCGTTGCCTGCATGCTTATGGTCACATCATTGCTGTTTCATCTTTATACCACCGCTCGCATGGCGTTCGGCATTGATGAAGCTGTTGTTCCTGATAATGCCACTCTAATAGAATAAGAATACTCCTATGGATCCCATTACTCTTTCAATTCTCATTTTTCTTCTGTTGTTTTTTCTGCTGGCAATCGGCCTCCCGATTGGTTTTGCCATGGCGGCGACAGGCTTTCTCGGTAGCGCGCTCCTGATTGATATGGATGCAGCCCTGGCATTGCTCGGGCAAACCGCTTTTGAAACACCGATTACATTCAATCTCAGCATTGTGCCGATGTTTATCTTGATGGGATATTTCGCCAGTAATTCCGGTCTCAGCGAAGACTTGTTCCGAGCCTGCAACACCTGGCTCGGCCACAGGCGCGGCGGCTTGGCCCTGGCAACCATTGGCGGTTGTGGTGCATTTGCCGCTGTTTGCGGATCAAGTATTGCGACAGCTGCCACCATGACCCAAGTTGCACTTCCTGAAATGAAGCGCTTTAATTATGATTACAGCCTTGCAACCGGCTCCATTGCCGCAGGCGGCACCATCGGTATCCTTATTCCGCCAAGTGTGATCCTCGTGCTTTATGGCATTCTTACCGAAACAAATATAGGCGAGCTTTTCCTGGCTGGCTTTATTCCAGGCATTCTGACAATTATCTTTTTCATGGCAACGATTTCGATTATTACCCGAATTTTTCCTGACATTGGTCCGCGCGGTGAAAAAACCAGTTTCAAACAAAAAATGCTGGCCTTTAAAGATGTTTGGGGCACGGTCATTTTATTCGTCTTGGTGATTGGCGGCATTTACACAGGTATCTTCTCGCCCGAAGAAGCAGCAGGCATCGGTGCTTCAGGTGCCCTTGCTTTGGCCCTCTTCGCCCGCACCATGACGTGGCATATTTTTGTCGATTGCTTGATGAAGACCGTCACGACTTCGGCAATGATTTTCACCATTTTGATCGGTGCCATTCTGTTTAATAACTTCTTGGTGTTGAGTGCCGTGCCCGATGCGATCGGGACTTGGATCGGCGCGCTGCCTTTCTCCAGCACCGTCATCATGCTGATCATATTGCTAATCTATCTTGTAATGGGCTGTGCGCTCGACTCTCTTGCCATGATCCTCTTGACCATTCCAATTTTCTTCCCGGTCGTTGTTAATCTCGGTTTTGACCCAATATGGTTCGGCATCATCGTCGTCATGGTGGTTGAGCTTGGCCTGATAACGCCGCCGGTGGGGATGAATGTGTTTATCATCAAGGGCATGGCGCCAGAGGTCCCTTTAAGTAAAATTTACAAGGGCGTATTGCCATTTGTTATTGCCCAGATTTTGCTCATCACCTTGATCGTCTTCGTGCCGGAAATCGCAACCTGGCTGCCGAGCACAATGGGCTAACAATCTCACGGCGCGTTAACGGCTCTTTCATTGGTTTCTGCGATCTTCATACTGCAATCGTGCCCCCGGTAAATGTGCAGCATGAGGGAACATGCAGAAACTACTCGATCCGCAATATATTGAAGCGCAATTCCTGGTCATCCGGGATTGGTTGTTTAGCGAAATATTGGTCTTGAGCAGTCTGGGTCAGCTCATTTTTATCATCCTTGCCTTCTTGGCCGCCTGGGCCGCCCGCCCGCTCATTACCACCTGGATACATAAACTCGCTGAATGGAAAGAGGCGGAAGCTTGGGTTACCAAACTCGCGGACGCATTGGCGCTTATGGCGCTGCCATTTGTCTGGATCGTCCTGCAATGGATATCTTCACTTGTTGCCGAATTTGCTGGTTGGCCACATCACCTGCTCACAATCACGGTAAGTCTGCTCACTGCCTGGATCATCATCCGTCTGACAGCCACGCTTATTCGTGACAAGACATGGTCCAAGCTGATCTCTATGACCGCCTGGACAATCGCGGCCCTCAATATTGTCAATTTACTGGATGCGACAGCTGCCTTCCTCGATAGCCTGGCGGTGGATCTCGGCGAGCTGCACATATCTGCCCTCACCGTCATCAAAGGTATGATGGCATTGGCGGTCCTCCTATGGCTCGCCCAACTCGCTTCCCGCATGCTTGAACAACGTGTCAGCAAATTGCCGAATATGACGCCATCGGTTCAAGTATTGCTGACCAAGTTGTTCAAACTCTTTGTTATCACCATCGCCATTGTCGCGGCGATGAACAGCGTCGGCATTGATCTCACCGGCCTTGCGGTCTTCAGTGGTGCGGTTGGTGTTGGTATCGGTTTTGGCCTACAGAAAATTTTTGCAAATTTAATCAGTGGCCTGCTTATTCTCGCTGATAAGTCGATCAAACCGGGCGATGTGATTGAAGTTGCCGGCACCTATGGTTGGGTCAATACACTTGGTGCCCGCTATGCTTCGGTTGTGACCCGGGACGGTATCGAACATCTCATCCCAAACGAAGAATTAATCAACCAGCGGGTTTCCAACTGGACCTTTAGTGATTCTGAAATCCGCCTCAAGCTCGCGATTGGCGTTTCCTATGACACCGATTTACCACATGCGATTGAAACCTGCATCAAGGCGGCGCAGGCTGAGGGGCGTATCATCACTTCGCCGGAGCCCACCTGCCTGGTGAAAGGCTTTGGCGACAGTTCAATTGATCTCGAACTTCGTGTTTGGATTAGGGACCCTCACAACGGTATTTCGAACATCAAAAGTGCGATTTACATCCGCATTTGGAAATTGTTCAAAGAGGAGAATATCGAAATACCGTTCCCGCAGCGCGTGCTTCATGTGGCTTCTGATGATCGTGGGGATAGCCTCCCAATCGCGCAACCTTCCGGCGCTGCTGTCAGTTAAAGCGCCCCCCGCCCTAAAAAGAAAAAAGATTCCGATATTTCTCTGCTATTTCTTCAGACGCAGCATCGTCGTCGTTTTCAATCGGGAAACTCAGCAGCACCACAGACATCCAGGGCTCTTTCTTATGGGCGAGAGCAATCACTGTGTGGCGCGGTCCCTCTTCAAC
>CAJXJM010000065.1 GCA_913054205.1 uncultured Rhodospirillaceae bacterium | reverse complement strand
GGCCTCTCTGATGGGATTTATCATCAATTTGGTTTCGGCAGGCGTGGTCGTTCTGCTCAGTGCGATGACCCACACCGATGCTTTGAATCTCGGTTTGGCAACACTCATGAGCGCCGTTTTGGGCTCGCTCACCTATTTTCTAATCATTCGGCCAACGGCAATGAAAAGCCACAACTAATTGAAAGCAGCAAAGGCGCGAAGTATCTGAAAGCCAAAAATTATTCTCGCTTTATTTTGAGAACGTAGATATACCGATGGCAATTTCCCGGCTGAGTTCTACAAGATTGCTATTCAAAGCGGCAACGCGAGCTTCGAAGCTGTTAGAGGAAAATCGTGAGGAAAATGCGGATTTTCTCGAGAATAAAAATTTCTTTCCGCCATCACCAAACACGCGCCACAAAGCAGTTAGGCGGCTGTTCCCCGCGGTATCGTTGTCGAACCGTAAAACCTGGACTGTCACTTGATAGTCAACAGGTATCGACCGATTCCAGGGGAAGGTAGCAATTTGGTTGGAGGAGAGAAGTGCCGACAGATTTTCTGCGAGTACCTGGGTAAAATTCTCATCCAACGGTTCCGCCCACCGATCAAATTCTGAAATTTCTACGCGGCGACGCTGTCCTCGGACGACGATCTGGGGTCGTTTAAGATGGGATGGCAATGATATAGGGCCAATGCCCAGTCGGAGTTCTCCTTTTGCCGGGACCGCTTGTTTTTCTAACTTCAAATCAGGAGGTGAGGTGAGCAGATAAAAACGTGAAGGTGCCGATTCACCTGCACATCCAATGAGGCCAAAGGCGAGTACTAGCAACGTAGAACCTTGTTTTATACCCATAATTTAGTTCGCCTTTTTACCGGAGATAAGCGCATTTGGATTTCGTTCCAGATATTCAGCCAGCCCTCGAACCGATCTCGCTGCTTTAGACAATTCCTCCAAGGTATTTTCCAAATTGTATCGCAGGGGTGAATTTTCTGAAACCGCGTCTTTTACGGTTGCTAAAGTTTCGTTCGCTTCCTGTATCACCGCTGTTAAGCGAGGCATCATATCGATGTCAACTTTTGATGCAATAGAATTAAAACGTTTTATAGATGTATCGAGATTTCGTACTAAATTTTTTGCCTCACTGGTGTTTATAATTTCATCCGCTGATTTGATAACCCTGTTGGCGTTGGTGAGGGTTTTTTCCAAGCCTTTAGCAATTTCGTCGAGCGGTAGATTGTTAATTTTTGCAATCAAATCAGTAATTGAACTGGTGAGCTCATCGAGCGTTGAAGGAACGGTTGGTATTTCACTAAATATCCCACCTTCTCCAAAATATTTGGCGGGAGAGCCCGGATGAAAATCCAAATTTACGACGAGCTGGCCTGTTACAATGTTGCCTGATTTAAGTTGGGCTCTCAAACCTCTTTCTATTAAAATTGGGAAAATCGCGCCGTCTGCAATTATATTACCTTTGATTTCAGAAATTCGATCGAGTTCAATTTCGTACAATACGGGGATTCGGAAGTTTGTATTTTCGGCGTCAAATTCAATTTTTACGTCTTTGACAGTACCAATTTTAATTCCTTTAAATTCTATTGGAGCACCGACATTTAAACCGCGCACAGAATTGTCAAAATAGCTGATAAACTCGATTTTGCGGGAATAACTTACCGTTTGAATTGCCGCTTTATTGTCATACAGGACAAATTTGGAAAGGTTTTCCCCAGGGGGGGCATCGCCGATTTTAGGGGGTGTTTCAAAAGCGATTCCACCAATAAATAAAGATGTCAAAGATGCTGTTCTAATCTGCATGCCATCTGCGTCGAGAGAGATGTTGATGCCGCTGACATCCCAGAATCTTGTGTTCTCTTTTACAAGTTTATCGTGGGGAGCTTTGACGAACACATGAACTTCGATATTTTTTCCGTCGGCTGCGAGTTCACTGCCGAGAATTTCCCCGACTTCAATACCTCTGCTGAGGACCGGCGATCCAATTCCGTAGGAGCCCAATTTAGTTGTTGTTAAGATAAATTCTTTTCCAGCAGCATCGATTTTTACCACCGGCGGCGTTTCTAGTCCGATAAAGGATTTGGTAGCGCTCCCTTTGGACGTTGGTTCAATAGCGATAAATGCACCGGAAACTATAGTCCCCAATCCGGATATTCCTCGTGCATCCAGTCTGGGCTTGACCACCCAAAATTTTGTTTCTTCGGTCAGATGACTCTCGGTATCCTTTTGAAGTTCAGCCACGACAATGATACCGCTCAAATCCTTTTTGATAATAATTTCAATGACCTTGCCAATTTCGAGATCGCGAAATTTAATTTTTGTTTTTCCGGCCTCAAGCCCTTCGGCTGTTTTGAAGGAAATGGTAATTTCTGGGCCCTGTTTGAGTATGGTATCGACGAGGAGCCAAATTCCCAAAAGAGCAGCAATTACCGGCAGTAACCAGACCACTGAGAACCGGGGGCCGGATTTGACTGCAACCGAAGGAGTGCCGTTTTGAAAATCACTCAAGCTTTTAGTCCTCCATTAATTCGTTCGACTGCGCATGGTCCCAGATCAGACGGGGATCAAAATAGGTAGCAGAAAACATCGTCAACACAACAACAGCAGCAAACGCGACGGCACCAAATCCCACTTCAATGGTGGCAATATTTCCGAGCTTCACCAATCCGACCAAAATCGAAATCATGAAAATGTCAATCATCGACCATCGCCCCACAACCTCCGTTAGGCGATAGATCAATGTTCTGTCTTTGGCGCGCCAACCGGATTTGAATTGTACCGATATTAGTATCATTGAAATCATCACAATCTTAAAAATCGGCACAACGATACTGGCAAAAAAAACCAGCGCAGCAATCGGTATTTGATCTGCTTCGAGCAAATGTATAACGCCGCTCATTATGGTATCGGGAGAGCCTTCACCAAAGGATGTGACTGTCATGATTGGAATGGTGTTGGCAGGAATATAAAGAATGACGGCGGCGATCAAAAGTGCCCATGAACGTGCGATGCTATTCGGTTTCCGTTGATGAAGAACTGAACTGCATCGCGGACACATTATCTTGGGAGCCAGGCCAATGTCATCAGGCCCCACGGCAACTATTAAATTGCAGTGATGGCAGCCAACCAGTGAGTTTTCACGCGCTGTCGTCATTTAATATTCACCGTCAATATCTACAGACCGCCACACAATTCTAGGATCGAGCGAGGCGTTGGCGGCGGCGATCACAACAAACAGGCCGGCGAAGGAAAACAAAGCAATTCCTGGCGTTATTGTGGCAAAATCGGACAGTTTGACGATCGCCACGATAATCCCGAGCATATAAACTTCGATCATCGCCCAAGGGCGAAGATAATCGACGACTTTAAATACCGAAATCATTTTCCATGGTTTGTGTCCCATTCGCAACGGTACCAAAACATAGGCCATTCCCAATAAGTAAATCAGCGGAAATATAATACTGACCAAAAAGACCAATATTCCTAATCCCCAAAAACCGGATGAGAAAAACTCTAATACGCCAGAGATTAAATTATTTTGCTGGCTCCGTCCCTGCATCTCGAACGTCAAGAGCGGATAAAAATTAGCGAGCAAGAATAAAATTAGCCCTGTGACGGTCAGGCTCAATGTTCGATCCAAGCTATTCCGGATTTCTTTGTAAAGCTTAGCGCCGCACCGAATGCAATTGGCTTGCGATCCCGAATCAAGTGCAACAATCTGATGCAAAAGATCGCATTCATGGCAGGCAATTAAGTCAGCATGTATATTCAAAATTTCCCCTATTCTTCAAAGGTGGAATATTCCACGGCAAGGAAACCTAAATGATCCTATCTGCTATCTTATATCAGACATGACCAAGTCACTAATTTTCTTTAGAGCTTGGTTTACAAAGCCAACTGGAATGCCCCCAGGGGCAGGTGGGCTAAATTTAATTCCAGTATCATCCGGTGTCAAAACAACGATCACATTATTGCGGTCATGGAAAAGAGTGGTAAACCTTTATTGTTGAATGAAAAAGGGAGATCACTTGCCCGCGATTGGCGGAATCACTGTGAAATCTGCTTTAGGTAGATTGCCCACTGTGATAGCGTCCTCAGCAACTAATTATAACTGCTTGGGGAGTACATTCTTATGGAACTAGTTGGCGATACGCTTAACGAGCTACCTTGGTTTCTTGCCCATATGGCAACGGCAATTGCCCTCACTTTATTCTACGTGGTCATTTATATGTGGGTAACGCCCCATCCCGAGATCAAATTAATTCGGGAAAATAACATGGCGGCCTCGCTCGCCTTTGCCGGCAGTTTAATCGGTTTCTGCGTGCCGTTGGCCAGCGCAATCACCAATTCGGTCTCTTTGGTAGATGTTGCGGTGTGGGGAGTGGTCGCCTTGCTTGTCCAGATTGCTATTTTCTATCTCGTTCGTATACCAATACCTAAAATTTCAGAACGAATAGAAAAAAATGAAATGGCCAGCGGTCTGTGGCTTGGTAGTGCATCTTTGGCCGGTGGCCTGCTGAATGCCGCCTCTATGACGAACTAATAATTAGTCCTGCACCATTGATGCACGGCGACGAGCCGTTAATAAAAAGTAACCCCCGATGGGAGAAAGTAAGATGATGTCCTGGAAATCCGTACCTGTTGTTTTAACGATGAGCGTAAGCCTGATCGCTTTGACTGCTTGTGAAGAACCCAAGGTGGATGCCTCTATTTACGAAAGTATCGAACACTGTAAGAGAGACCCCATCGTCTCCGATGATCAATGCGAATCAAGTTTTAAAGAAGCACGTAGCCAGCACGCCGCCGTGGCGCCCAAATATTCTACAGCGGAAGATTGCCAGGCGGACTTTGGCGCCGGTAAGTGTGAGGTGGCGCCATATAAATCGTCCAGCGGTGGCTCAATCTTCATGCCTTTAATGGCGGGCTATATGATGGGATCCTTATTGGGGGGACGCCGCTCCATGATGTCGCAGCCGCTTTACCGCTCCGCCCAGAGCCCGAACAGCTTTCGAACTGCTGAAAATCGCAATGTCGGCTCAAAGACCGGACGGACGACAGTCGCCAAGTCAGCAACCAGCCGCCCGACATTCAAAAGCTCGACCCGTTCACGCGGCGGCTTTGGCTCTTCCGGTCGCCGGTTTGGCTCTGGCGCCACTTAATTAGAAGCATCTTACCACTTATTTTGGAGACCCCATGCAGCGCATTTCTGTGACTGAACGACCCGACCTCGCGAGCGCAGCTGCCGAACATGAGCTGGTGTATATTCCAGGCGAAGGCATTTCAGGGTGGGACGAGAGCGCTTATTACCAATTCACCGCGCGACAGATCGAAAAAGATATCGAAGGGCCCGCTGAAGAAATTGAGGATCTGTGTTTCCAGGTCGTCGACCGCGCCGTGAATAATGAAGAAGTATTGGACCGCCTCGGGATCCCCGAACACTATTGGAACTTCATTGCTGAAAGCTGGCGCAACGGCGATAAAAATCTCTACGGCAGAATGGACCTCTCTTATGACGGCAAACAGCCTATAAAACTGCTGGAGTACAATGCCGACACGCCAACGACGCTGTATGAATCGGCGGTGTTTCAATGGGAATGGTTGGAACAGGCCATAGAGCTAAAATTAATCCCGGAAGGATGCGATCAGCTAAATGATGTCCATGAGCGCATCGTTGAGACGTTGCCGCAATTGGGTATCGAGACGCTGTCGCACTTCGCCTGCAACCCCGATATTGAAGATGATAAAGGGACGCTCAACTATCTTGAAGAATGCGCGCGAGAAGCCGGGCTAGAAACCTGTTTCTTAGGCATGGAAGACATTGGTTTAAACGATCAAGGACAATTTACCGATCTTGAGGACCGGGTCATCACTACTCTTATTAAGCTTTATCCCTGGGAATGGATTATGGATGAGGAGTTCGGGCAACATGTTCCAAGCTCCGGAGTCCGGTTCATTGAGCCGCCGTGGAAGGCCATTCTGTCTAACAAAGGTCTGCTGCCACTCTTGTGGGGAATGTTCGAAGGACACCCAAATCTATTGCCGGCATTTTTTGAGGATGATCCTGCTGGTACTGAATTTACGGGCACCGGCAGCTATGTCCGCAAACCGATATGGTCACGCCAAGGGGCGAATATTGAAATTGTTCAGGATGGCAAGACGCTCTATCAAAGTGATGGACCTTACGGCAACGACGCTCATATCTTGCAAGGTTTCCAACCGCTGCCGGAATTTGACGGCGGCTACCCGCTGCTCGGCTGCTGGATGGTTGCCAGCAAAGCTGTTGGATTATGCATACGCGAAGATAAAACTTTGGTCACCAGCAAAGATGCGCGTGTTGTTCCGCATGTGATTCTGGACTGAAGCACATGGTCGCGGATAGGCGTTTCACAGCAAAATTATATAAATCCGGAGAGAAGGCCGGAGAGAAGGAATGAAAAATGTATAACTGCCGCAACCGCTCTGGGATTACCGGCACATGATTGGCGGAGACAGCTCAACCGATGATCAATACGGCATTGAGTTGATCCTCGATCTGCACGGGTGCGACGCGTCAAAATTCACGCGCGAAAGCATCACCGAATATTTTGAGCAGCTGTGCGACCTTATCGATATGCAACGCGAAGATTTGCATTTCTGGGACGATGTCGGCCTATCGGAAGAAGACAAGCAGACCTCGCCGCACACCCAGGGCACATCAGCCGTCCAGTTCATCTTGACCAGTTCCATCGTCATCCATACGCTGGATCAGTTGAGGGCAGTCTATATCAATATATTCTCTTGCAAGGTATACGACGCCAAGGTGGCGGAAAAATTCTCGGCTGAATGGTTCGGCGCGACTGACTGCTCGGCCAGGTTACTAGATCGGGTTTAGGATGACTGAGATGCAACTGACCGAACGGCAAATCCCCATTCCTGTATCGCCTGGCCATCGAAACATGCTGGACCACATCCAAAAGGCTATCGAATTCAGATTGAAAGAGGACGGCGCTATCCCGGTGCGTTTTGCCATTACGCATATGGACGAGACCCATTACCATTGTGAGTTCGGCATGCTTGCCGGGTTTGAAGTCCCGGCTTCCGAAGAACCCCAATCCATTTTTCGCTTTATCCCGCGCAAGATCGAGCGCACCGATGCTTTCAACGCTGTCTTTCTGGTGCCGACAGGTATTGGGGCAGAGATCGGCGGACATGCCGGCGATGCAACGCCAGCGGCGCGGGTGCTGGCTGAGGCGTGTGACAGGTTGATCACGCACCCGAATGTCGTCAACGCATCCGACCTTAACGAGATGCCGGAAAACGCTCTCTATGTTGAAGGCAGCGCGATCACACGTCTGATGATGGGGACGGCGGCATTGCAACCGGTACGGACGAACCGAGTCCTGATGATTATGGATGCCCACGAGATCGAGATGTTCGCGAACGATACCGTAAACGCGGTAAGCGCGGCGCGCGCGACCTATGGTCTCGACTGTCCCAAAATCGTCAAACTCGACCCACCTCTCAACATGACCGCAGAATTTATGAAATCGGGCAGAGCTGCCGGCGAAATCAACGGATTGGAGCGCGTCCTCGAAGTGTTGGACGAAAACCAAGGCACCTTCGATGCCGTGGCGATTGCCTCGGTGATTGATCTAGATGAAGAAACTCACGAAGGCTATTTCCACCAGGACGGCGCGATGATCAACCCCTGGGGCGGCGTCGAAGCAATGCTGACCCACGCAGTATCGATGCTCTATGAGGTTCCAGCCGCCCACTCGCCGATGATGGAAAACCACAAGGTTGCCAATTTTGATCTTGGATTGGTTGAGCCGCGACTTGCCGCCGAGGCTGTGTCGCTGACCTTTGTTCAGTGCATGCTCAAAGGTCTCCACCGCAGCCCACGCATCGTCACCGACCCGGAAGCCATGCGCGAGCCCGGCTTGCTCTCGGCCGCCGATGTCTCTTGTCTGATCATGCCAGATAAATGCGTTGGCCTGCCGACACTTGCGGCATTGGAACAGGGTATTCCCGTTATTGCCATCCGCGAGAATGAAAATTTGATGCAGAACAACCTACATGATCTTCCCTGGGCATCGAACCAGTTGCACGTCGTCGAAAACTACTGGGAAGCGGTTGGCGTAATGACCGCGCTAAAAGCCGGTATCACTCCGTCATCCCTGCGCCGGCCGCTGGCCGCTACAAAGGTAGAGAATCGAGAATTTGAATCCCAAAGAACGACGTCAGACGAGTCATTTAAAGAATTCAAAAATTAAGTAATTGTTGATGCTCGCTCTTAGCTAAGGCTGTATTTGAACAGCATTTTGGCAACATAGCCCCTTAGGGGTTAAATAATAACCTATTGATTTTATTATGAAAAATGGTGGAGCCAGACGGAATCGAACCGACGACCTCTACAATGCCATTATTGTTTGCCTTAATCCCAATTCAAATTTCTCGTTATTTTCCAAAGGCTTGGCTAGGGTCACTCATTGCCAAAATGCTTGATCTGGGGCTGATCTGGGGTCGAAAAGTGGTCGAATTTGGCAATAGTTGGCAATGGGATCAATCGGCTGTAACCGGTTGCAATGCAGGTAACTTTATCTAAATCCGATTTATTTTCAGCTTTGATTTCATGTCGGTGCGGCAAAACGCGTGGAGAAAGCAAGTTTGCTCACTGATATCTAGCATTTCGCGGGCAACATCATCACTCTCGGCTGTTTTGAGATAGACATGTGTTTCTAAAGGATCAGCCTCGCCCGCTTTCCCTGTGCCACCAGATGCTCCCCCGAGCGAGAAATGACTGTCTTGGACGACCCGATATTCTTCGAGATCTAGATCTAACATTTTCACAAAACGCCCAAACTGGGTCATAAAACAAAATGCGATGCCAGCAGATATATAGGTATTTGCATCAGGTGCGCGACCCTGTCCGCCGTTTATTGGAGCTTCTTCGGAAAGCAACCTAAATGAAGTGCCATGTGGGCTATATTGCATCTGCACGATTTCTTTCATGCCATCTTCTCTCAATGTACAAACGCCACCAATATTGAGGGTGCGAGATTGCTCATCAGCCAGACTAGAGCCTGCTGCTGATGTGCCCCCTTGAACATCTTTTTTTGGAGTTGTGCCATTGGAGGTTACAAGTGGTTCGACTATCGAAGATTGATCAAACTGGCATTCTGAAAAATGATCTCCTGGATCAGGATAATGTTCCCCGGCCATTCGTTTGGCCTTGCCGAGATTCAATTCCGAACCGTTCTTAGCTAAGGTAAAAAGACTATTCAAATTGCCGCGCATCAGCCCATTGATCGGGGAGGCAGATATAGCATTCATCAAAAATGTGTTGAGAGCTAAATCTTCAAGATCACAGCCAATTGCCACAAGGATACTGGCAGCATT
>CAJXJM010000064.1 GCA_913054205.1 uncultured Rhodospirillaceae bacterium | reverse complement strand
TTGAAGTGCCGGAATTTGACTGAGTATGATTTTGCACCCCCACCTCGATCCTCCCCCATCAAGGGGGAGGATGAAGATTCTTAACCCAACCTCGGCCTGCCACTCTCCAAAGCCACTTCTAAATCTTCCCAGCCGTAGGCGTTTTCGCTGAGGACTGTACCCCAGAGTTTTTCATCGCGGTCGCCGACGCGTTTGCCGCCCATGATTTCGTAGAAAAAGCGCGATGGATTGAGGGCCAAAACCCAAATCACTGCGGTGTTGTAACCTTGCGCAATCATCAGATCGAATAGGCCTGCAAGAAGATGTTCGCCGTGGCCGTGATTCTGGTGATCGGGATGAACGTAGAGGGTGTAAATCTCGCCGCCATAGGTGCTGGCTCGGTCTCGGTTAAAGCCACAGCTGCCAACGCCAATAACGCCATTTTGGTCGTCGTCAAGAACGAGGATTTTCTCTTCCGCCGCGCCATCCGCGTGACGAATGGCGCGCGCCCACATCACCATCTGGCGCTCCGGCGACATTTCGATCAAGACTTTATCAGGCAAAATACCGGCATAAGTCGAGCGCCAAGTCTCGACATAAACATCAGCGATGGCCTGGACGTCTTCCCCTTTGGCTGGACGAATTCTGGCGATAATGGTTCTCCCACTGGGCTGCAATTAGCCGACGGTATCATGGCGCGGCAGGGTTAAGGAAAGGTAAGTGGGTGGCGCTTAGAAAAATTATTGTTGGGTGCGGCGCTTCAGCATCTTTTCAGCTAAATTCGGTCCGACACCAGGACGGCTCCAAGGGCATTCTGCGATGCATATTCCACAGCCACGGTGACCGGTGAAAAACGGAATGCATTTGTCGAAATCGACGTACCATTTTTCGATGCCGCGGACGAGTTGTTTAGACGGATAAATCGCATCTACCGGACAAGCTTGCTCACAAATCCAATTGGCCATTTTGATGGCAGATCGGTTACCGCGCCGATATTGGTTGTGATACTCGGTTTGGGCGTCGTCTTCAGAGGCGCATTTGCGGACATTTGGATCTTGCTGGTAGCCCATAACGATCATCCACTCATATGGATTGTCATATGGTGTCGAATATCCAGTTTGGATCTATTCGAACAATACCGACCGCATCTGCTTCACATTCTTCAATTGCCGCTTTTTTAATATTTGCTGCCCACTCTTCAGCTGTCCAATCAAGACCCTCTTCAGCAACCGGAGAAAGTGGTTTTTTCCTGAATTCAACATTGGCCATGCGATGTGATTTGGCACCCACCGAAAGACCAACTGATTTTTGATACCATTTTTGGAGATCGCCAAACGGCGAGGTGCTGGTATCGGCATGCCACAGAATGGGATCAGGCGGTCGTATGTCAGGCTCGCCTAGCCCATTTAGTTCGTTGCCGGCGATTTCCGGGAGAGACTCAAAAAATTCCGGCGCAGGAACAAAATCCGCATATTTGGATAAATCCAGTTTTGCCATTAGACGAGACTTTCACCGTGGTCTGTGTCAATTTTGAGGCACCAATATTAGATTATGCAATTGGGTAATATACTTTCAGAGAAATGGAAAATGGCAAGACTTTTGACTGCAAATTGAATTATGGCGCGGCTTTTTCCAGTACAGCGGCGAAAAAACCGTCGGTACCATGGCGGGCGGGGGTCAACGAAAGAAAAGCGGTGTCTGTTGGGCTATCTGTGCCGATGGCGTTTTGCCACACCTCGGGAACAGGGAGGACTTTAAATTCTGGATGGTTTTCTAAAAACCAGGCGATCTGGTCTTCATTTTCAGAGGGGAAAACCGAGCAGGTTGCATAGATCAGCCTCCCGCCCGGGATGACCAATTCGGCGGCTTGGTTCATAATATCTCGTTGAGCCCCAACAAGTTCTTCGAGACGCTCAGGCGTCAGTCGCCATTTCTGCGCCGGCGCACGCCGCCAAGCCCCGGAGCCAGAGCAGGGGACATCTGCCAACACGCGTTCTGCAGTTTGGGCGTTCTCAGCAAACCATGGATCATCGGCGCCGGTTATCGGGTGGCGGGTAACATTAGAGACGCCGCCGCGACGAAGACGTCCTTTCATTCTTTTGAGGCGTTCTTTATCAAGATCACAAGCAATTAACGGTCCGCCATCTTTCATCTGAGCACCAAGCGCCAAGGTTTTTCCGCCGCCGCCTGCACAAAAATCAATGGTTTTCATATCTGCCTTGGTATCGACCAGGAGAGCGATCAATTGCGAGCCTTCATCTTGAATCTCGATGAAGCCGCCTTTAAAGGCGGTTGAAGCCTGAAGATTAACCCGGCCTTTCAAACGCAAGCCAATTGGTGATAAGGCAGTCGGCTCGGCCTCAATTTTATCTTTTTGCAAAACTTGCAGCGCACGGGCGCAATCGCCTTTCAGCGTGTTAACCCGAAGATCAAGCGAGGCTGGTTGGTTGAACGCGTCTGCCTCTTCTAAAAAGCGCGCGCCCCATTGGGCGGACAAAATATCGGCGATCCACTCCGGCAGTTCTGCTTTGATGGCGTTCGGATAGTCTGCGTCAGCAAAAGATTTATCGGTGAGCGTATCGAGGAGAGCGGTTTCTTCATCATTCAAGACGGCAGGCGAATAGCCATCGCCGGTAAACATCTTTCCTATATCCTCTCCCGCAAATGCCAAATCTGCTATGACACGACTTCGAGGCACGGGTGAGTTTGAATGCCAGTCCAAGCGAGCCTGCTTGCGTAAGACATCATAGACCCGCCCGGTAATGGCTCGGCGATCTTTGGAGCCGATATAACGCCGTCCGCGAATGTAAGAGGACACCACATCATCCGCCGGGGAGTTGGAGCGTTCTACTTTTTCTAGGATTTCAATTGCAGCGGCTACGCGCGCACCTGGAGTCATGATTATTGGGTCATAATAGAGTTAGCCATCGACCCGGTAGTTAGGCGCTTCGCGGGTGATGGTGACGTCGTGGACGTGGCTTTCGCGGAGGCCTGCGGCAGTAATTTTTCTAACTCGGCAATTATTCTGCATATCAGCAATGGTGGCATTTCCGGTATAGCCCATCGAAGATCGTAGGCCGCCGACCATTTGATGAATGACGTTGGTGACGGGACCTTTAAACGGCACACGTCCTTCGACGCCTTCCGGAACAAATTTAAGAGTATCTGAGACTTCCTCCTGGAAATAGCGATCGGCAGAACCTCTCGCCATCGCGCCGAGCGAGCCCATGCCGCGGTAAGATTTATAGGAGCGCCCTTGAAAAAGAAACACTTCGCCGGGGCTTTCTTCTGTGCCGGCAAAAAGTGATCCGATCATCACGCAGTCAGCTCCAGCAGCGATCGCTTTGGCGATATCGCCTGAATATTTAATGCCGCCATCAGCAACCATGGGGATGTCTGCTTTTTTGCACACTTCAGCGGCTTCGAGGACAGCGGAAAATTGCGGCATGCCAACACCGGCGATCATACGTGTTGTGCAAATCGTGCCGGGGCCAATCCCGACTTTAACCGAGTCTGCACCGGCATCAATTAAGGCCTTTGCGCCATCAGCTGTGGCGATATTGCCCGCCAAAACCTGGCAGTAATTGCTAAGCTTTTTGATTTTCTCGACGGCGGCCAATACACCTGAGGAATGACCATGGGCGGTATCGACAACGATAACGTCGACCTCCGCATCAAGCAGCATTTCGGCGCGCTCTAATCCAGCTTCGCCAACACCGGTTGCGGCGGCCACACGAAGCCGGCCTTTTTCGTCTTTACAGGCATCCGGGAAAGCTTGCGCCTTTTCCATATCTTTGACGGTGATCAGCCCGACGCAGGCGAAATTATCATCGACCACAACCAGTTTTTCGATCCGGTGATGATGGAGGAGACGTTTGGCCTCTTCAAGTTCGACGTCTTCCTTAACGGTGACAAGGGGTCTTTTGCCGCTATCATTTGTCATAAGTTCAGATATTTTTTGATTGGGATCGGTGGCAAAACGAACATCGCGGTTGGTCAAAATACCAACTAATTTTCCATCGCCGCCTTCAACGACTGGAAAACCGGAGAATCCATTACGTTCCATCAAGGATTGAGCATCAGCCAAAGTGGCATTTGGTTCAATCGTTACTGGATTAACAACCATGCCAGATTCAAACTTTTTAACTTTTTTGACTTCGGCAGCCTGTTCATCGGCCTCAAGGTTTTTGTGGATCACGCCAATGCCGCCCGCTTGCGCCATCGCAATCGCCAATCCGCTTTCGGTAACCGTATCCATAGCAGCTGAAAGCAAGGGAATACCCAGTTCAATTGACTTGGTCAGACGTGTTTGCGTGTTGGTATGTGCGGGCAAGACATCTGATGCTGCTGGTTCGAGCAAGATGTCGTCAAATGTAAGGCCTTCGAGGATTTCCATGCCATCTCCATTCATCGAGTTGGCACCGCATCATACAGAGAAAGTCTACAATGCCAAGTGACTATGTAGCTTATTGGAAAATATAATAAAACCAAATGGTTGAGGGCTTATTTGGCGTCGTTACCCCGGAAGTTTTGAGCAACGACAAACATTTCCGCCGACTCGGCTCGGCTGGAGGGTGGTTTGGCATGACGTACGTTTGAAAAGGAGCGTTTCATTTCGCTGAGCAGGGTTTGTTCTGTGCCACCTTGAAAGACTTTGGAGATAAAACAGCCGCCGGGTGCCAGCACTTCTGTGGCGAATTCATAGGCAGCTTCGACCAATCCCATGATGCGGATATGATCTGTGCTCGGATGGCCCGTTATTTTAGGTGCCATATCGCTTACCACCGCATCGGCTGGGCCGCCAAGTGCGGATTTTAAAATTTCAGGGGCGTCATCATCCATGAAATCAAGCAGTAGAACCTCCGCTCCAGGAAGGGGATCCATTTCATCCAAATCTATCGCAATAATTTTGGCTTTGGATCCAGATTTTTCCGTGCCTACTCGCTGCACCATTACCTGTGTCCAGCCACCTGGAGCCGCGCCCAATTCGACGATGCGCATATGGGGTTTGAGGAACTTAAATTTGTCGTCGAGATCTTCGAGCTTAAAGGCTGCTCTGGAGCGAAGACCGGCGCGCTGCGCTGCTGCGACATAGGGATCGTTTAACTGACGCTGGAGCCAAAGCGTTGAGGAGTTTTTTCGGCCCTTCGCGGTTTTGACACGAACTGTTAGATCGCGTCCACCTCGGCCAGAAATTTTCTTTCCGCTTTTCCTGCCAGTCGATGGCTTCTTGCTCACTGCTGAAGTCCCGTGCCAGTATTAATTTCACCAATTTGATCGCTGCCATTGTCATGTCGGCAATTCGCGGCTGGATTTCCAACCACCGGCACGCCATCATTGATCATCAGTTCCAGCAGCATGCCTTCTCGTAAACCCCTGTCAGCAACGCGCAATTGTCCAACCGGCCAAGCTTTGCAAATGGCTTCCAAAATGGCGCAGCCTGGGATTACCAACTCGGCCCGCTCATCGCCGATGCAGGGCATTTCAGACCGCCCCTGGAAATCCAATTCGGTTAGTTTGCGGGTCGCGCAATCCAGTTCATTAAAGGTGAGGTCGAGCCCGTCGATTAAAGATCGGTTATAGTGGCTTAGGCCCAAATGAACCGCCCCCAATGTTGTAACCGTTCCGGATGTACCCAGCATCTGGACATCGTTTTCTGCGATTTTTTGCCGAATGCCATTGCGTTCACAAAAAGCCGGCAATTGATCGGAGATGTCACTGACCATTTTTTGATAACAATCACTATTGATTTCGTAATTGCCGCATTCTTCGGCAAGCGTGACGACACCGAGAGGAAGAGACAGAACGTCTAAAATTTCAAAGCCGGCGACTTCTTTTTCAGTTTCGTTTTTCCGCGCCCAGATAACTTCCGTGCTGCCGCCACCGATATCAAATACCAAAGCGTAGGAGGCGTCTTCAAGGAGCAGGATTTGACAGCCTTTGAGCGCAAGGCGGGCTTCTTCGCTGCTCGAAATCGCCTCGAATCCGAGTCCGGTTTCCTGATCTATTCTGGTTAAGAATTCCTCGCAATTTTCAGCCCGTCGGCATGCCTCTGTCGCGATATTTCGCGTCTTTACAACCTCGAAGGATTTTAGTTTTTCGGAACATATGGACAGTGCTGAAATCGTTCGATCCATTGCCTCATCAGACAATTTTCCGCTTTCGGCCAGGCCTTCACCAAGACGTACAATGCGGGAAAAGGATGCAACAACCCTGAAACCTTGACCAATGGGGCGAGCGATGAGCAGGCGGCAATTATTGGTACCAAGATCCAACGCGCCATACATGCGCGGTTTGCGTTTCCGGGAAAAACCGTATTTTCCGCGTTTGCGCCTAGCGGTGTTGGAGGCGTTCGTACCGCCGTCCCTGAAATTGTCTTTTTTGTCGTTATTGTTGCTCATTTTGAGTCTCATTTTTTTTCGTGTTTTATGACTTAACGCCAGGGTAGCCTGGAAAGGTGGGGTATTGAAACCAAAAATATGGAACATCTGCCGGAATTGTATGGATACGCGGATCAAGTCTGCGCATGACGTGGAAAATAAAAGTGCGTCAATACCGGGCTTGACCCGGCAATCGCTGTGGCAATCTCGTCGGTCGCTTTCGCGGTTTGGTCGGCATTTAAGTTATTTGTGCGTGATTTTAGACAGCTCGTCGTCGAAATTATTTGCTCTAATTTCGAAAAATGCCCTGATCTACATACGCCCGTATGAAAGTCACGGTTGAATTTTAGACTAAACAGTAACGCGCGGATATATACGACGTACATTGTCCTCGAAAATCATCTTTTTCTCTTCATCATTGAGATGGGGCGTTGCATCGATATAGCGCTTGGTGTCATCGAAATTGTGACCCGTTTCAGGATCAACGCCTTTTACAGCACCAACCATTTCTGAGGCGAAAACAATATTTTTTGCCGGGATTACGCGGGACATGCAATCAATGCCGGCTTGATGATAAACGCAGGTGTCAAAAAACACGTTATCAAGCAGATGATCTTCAAGAAGAGGTTTGCCCATATCTTGAGCCAATCCCCGATACCGGCCCCAGTGATACGGCACCGCACCGCCGCCGTGGGGAATTACAAACTTAAGCGTTGGAAAATCTTTAAAGAGATCGCCTAAAATGAGCTGCATAAAAGCCGTCGTGTCGGCGGCAATATAATGCGCGCCAGTTGCGTGAAAATTTGGATTGCAGGAGCCACTGACATGGATCATTGCGGGCACCTCCAGCTCACACATTTTTTCGTAAAGCGGATACCACCACTTATCGGTCAGTGGCGGATCGGTCCACATGGCACCCGAGGGGTCGGGATTGAGATTGCATCCGACAAAGCCAAGTTCATTTACGGCTCTTTCCAATTCAGGGATGCAGTTCTTTGGTTCAACACCGGGATATTGCGGCAGCTGACAAACACCGATAAAATTTTCCGGAAACAATCCGATAATCCTGGAAATCATATCATTGCAAAGCCGCGTCCATTCCTCAGAGGTTTCCTGCGTACCAAGGTGATGCCCCATGCCCGAAGCGCGCGGAGAAATAATCGTGAAATCGGTGCCGCGCTCGATCTGCAGACGGCGCTGGTTGTTCTCGATGCTTTCCCGGATTTCATCGTCAGATACATCTAATTCATCGCTGGATACACGATAATTTCCGTCTTCGATCATTTTCAATTGCGCTTTGCGCCATTCGAGAAACTGGCTCGGTTCTGTCGTGTAGTGGCCATGGATATCAATAATCATTTTATTTCCTCTGTATATTTCCCTATCGTCTTAATTTCGATTTGTAAGTTCAAGGCCTTTTTCAAGCCCCTCATAGCTGCGTGTCGGACCCGACATGATAAAGCGATATCCTTCGTCTAACAGGCGCTGCATGTTGCCTGCATTTGCGTGCGGATGGCCGACAACAACATTATGTTCTTTGCACACGGCAAGGATTTCCGCCATCGCCTCCAATAGCACCGGGTGGTCATATTGGCGGGGAAAGCCGAGTTCTTGTCCGAGATCGCCCTCACCAATTAATATGACACCGATGCCAGGCACATTCTTCAGCATGTCCGGCAAATTCTTGATGCCAGTGGTGTCTTCGATCTGGATAACCACCAAAATTTCGCCGTTGGGTTCAAGCGGCCAGACGTCGGCCTTGTTATAGTAATCCTGCTGGCTTAATCCCCAATATCGGCAGGCGCGTGCAGGGCCATCGCCGCGAATTCCCTGAGGTTCGAAATTTGGCTTGTCGGGCAAGCGTGGGTAGCGGCAAGCGGCGACCGCGTTATGCGCTTCCTCGGCGGTGCTGATATGCGGCCAGACAATGCCGTAAACGCCGCTATCGAGGGCTTGCTTGGCATGCCACTGGCTCATTTCGACACCGTTGACCGGCACACGCGCTAAGGGCGTAATGGCAGGCGCAATTGAATTGGATGCCGCGATTTGCTGACGATTGAGTAAATATTGCAAGCTATCTGAAAGCGCTGCCGCATCCCACGGATTGTGCTCGCCTTCAAAGATCACGCCGTCATATTTGCTGGTGGAAATGGCAGTTGCCGAATTGGTGTCCATCGGCACAAAAGTAGAAAATGCCGGAACGCCTTTTTCAAATGCGCCGATAAATCCGTTTAAGCGTGGGGTCTCGCTCATCTTATTGCTTCCCTGATCCTTTTGCCGCCAGCATTCGCCGGTCTCGTTGTTGAAAGCAATTATCAATGCCTGCGCTCGGATGACAACACTTAAACAGCGAGGAGGTGATATAGCAATTTTATCACTGCAATAAAATTTGGCTAAAGATACAGTTCAACCTAAAGCAGAAATGCGCTAAGATAGGTGTCACAATATGTCATTTGTCTCATAACCATCTAATGCTCACAAATATCGCAGGGAGTGAAATTGTAATGCCAGATGATATTGCCTGGCCCGTAAAAACCCGGGAACTTCAAAATAATCATATGGATTCGACGTTTTGGAACGACTTTGTATTCCGCGATGACGACATCATAATTGGCACTTGGGCTAAGGCTGGCACCACCTGGGTGCAGCAAATCCTCAGCCAACTTATATTTAACGGTGAAGAAGGCTTGCCGGTTGCCGACATGTCGCCCTGGATCGACCTTCGGATACCTCCCAAGGAAGTCAAAATGCCTGAGGTCGAAGCTCAGAACCACCGCCGTTTCATCAAGACCCACCTGCCGGTTGATGCGCTGATATTCTCTCCTAAAGCGAAATACATCTACATCGCCCGCGATGGACGAGACGTTGTGTGGAGTCTTTACAATCACCACACCAACGCCAACGATTTTTGGTACGAGGCACTCAACGAAACGCCGGGCCTAGTCGGGCCTCCCATGGCTAAGCCGGTAGATTCGATCGTCCAGTATTATCATGATTGGCTGGACAAAGACGGCTTTCCGTTTTGATCGTT
>CAJXJM010000063.1 GCA_913054205.1 uncultured Rhodospirillaceae bacterium | reverse complement strand
CCCACCCTTTTTTCCAAAACTGGATGGGCAACACTCATAGTTCGCCACTGTGCAGCAGTAAAACCTAACGAAATCGCCAATGCACCAAGACAGCCACAAAGAACAGCAAAGTTTCGCCGGCCAAAAAAAACAGCCCCCACCGTCAACACCACGCCCAATAGGCCAATCCATGCAGCGGGCTCTGATTCCAAAGAAAAATATAACGCCACACCTATGCCCAGGCATACCGGAAGCCATAAAACCCAGCGCTCGCGCTCGCGCGAAAATTGAGAGGCAATAAATGAGACGAGATATAGCATGTATGTTTTCTAGCATTAATAGATCGAATGGTCGACCAGACAGCCATACCATTGTAAATCTAGGATTTTAACCGAGTGACAGAACCAAAGCTAACCGCTAAACTGCCGCGATAATTTCAAATAATCCCACAATATCAATAGGTTGAACAATCTTGTCCAAGGTCATAACGCGTTTCGCGCCCTCTCCTACGGGTTTTCTTCACATCGGCGGTGCACGTACAGCTCTTTTTAATTGGCTGTTTGCTAAACATCATGGCGGCTCATTTTTGCTGCGCATCGAAGACACCGACCGCAAACGATCAACAGATGAGGCTGTTGACGCGATTTTTTCTGGCATGAAGTGGTTGGGCCTGGATTGGGATGGAGACGCCTATTCACAGTTTGAGCGCCGCGATCGTCATTCTGAGATTGCAATGCAGATGTTGGAGCAGGGAAAAGCTTATAAATGCTACTGCACACCGGAAGAATTGGCCGAAATGCGGGAAACAGCACGCTCCTCTGGAAATACTCGGCTTTATGACGGCACCTGGCGTGACCGCGATGCATCAGAAGCGCCGGCAGGTGTTGATCCCGTCGTTCGGTTAAAAGCACCTCTTGATGGTGCTACGACGATCCAAGATGCGATCCAAGGCGAAGTTACCGTCAAAAATGAAACCTTGGACGACATGATTTTGCTCCGTGCCGACGGCACGCCGACCTATATGCTGGCGGTTGTCGTTGATGATCATGATATGGAAGTGAGTCATGTCATTCGCGGCGATGACCACCTGACAAATACTTTTCGGCAAATTCAAATTTACAAAGCCCTCGATTGGGACCTCCCGATTTTCGCCCATATGCCGCTTCTTCATGGCAGCGATGGGGCAAAATTATCAAAACGACATGGTGCTCTGGGTGTCGAGGCCTATCGCGATATGGGATTCTTACCCGAGGCTCTTAACAATTATTTATTGCGCCTTGGCTGGGCGCATGGTGACGATGAAATTATCAGCCAAGAACAGTCCATCGAGTGGTTTGATCTAGGCGGCGTTGGCAAATCTGCCTCACGCTTTGATATGGACAAACTCGCAAATATCAACAGCCACTACATCAATGAAGCCGAAGGCGATCGATTGGTAGATCTCGTCTTGCCCGAAGTCACAAAATTGCTGGAGGGAAACATTTCGCCGGATGCAGAATCCCGCCTGAAATTGGGTATTCAGGGCTTAAAGGAACGTGCGAAGAATATCTTAGAACTAGCTGAAAATGCACAGGTTTATTCCGTTAACAGGCCGATTGAAATTTCAGGAAAAGCCGCCAAAAATATCAACGAAAACAGCCTTCCCCTGATCCAAAAGGCGCGTCAAAATTTGTCTGACTTGGCGCAATGGGATCAACAAAAAGTCAACGAAATAGTCCACAATTTGGCCGAAGAAGCAGACGTCGGAATGGGCAAAATTGCCCAACCCTTGCGCGCCGCATTGAGCGGTTCCATGCCTTCTCCTGGTATTTCAGAGGTCATGGAAGTCCTCGGCAAAGAAGAGACATTAGCGCGCCTAGACGATGTTTTGGGGTAGACACCATATCGTACCTAGCTTGACAATTCAGCACAAAAAATTCATATATCCGCCCGCAGATAGACATAAAATAAATGAAAAAACTTGGGATAAAGAACCATGAACCAGAAGAATTCCAACATCTTTATCTTAACAAATAACGCTACTGGCGATTCATGGGAACTACCTGTGCTGGAAGGTTCTGTTGGGCCTGATGTCATCGATGTCCGGCGACTCTACGCTGATACCGATCACTTCACCTATGATCCGGGATTCACCTCAACCGGAAGCTGCAAATCCAAAATCACCTATATTGATGGTGATGAGGGCGTTTTGCTGTATCGCGGCTATCCGATCGATCAGCTTGCCGATAAATCTGATTATCTCGAGACATGTTATTTGCTGCTTTATGGCGAACTTCCAAATCCAGAAGAAAAGTCTAAATTCGTCAACGACATTACCCACCACACAATGTTACATGAGCAATTTAATGCATTTTTCCATGGTTTCCGTCGCGATGCGCACCCGATGGCCGTTATGTGCGGTGTTGTGGGCGCTCTTTCGGCCTTTTACCACGATAGTTTGGACATTAATGACCCGCACCACCGTATGGTGTCTTCCTACCGCCTGATCGCCAAAATGCCAACCATTGCGGCGCAAGCCTTCAAATACTCCATCGGACAGCCCTTTATTCAACCGCGCAATGATCTCAGTTTTGCAGAAAACTTCCTGCATATGATGTTTGCAACCCCGGCCGAAGAATACAAAGTCAATAAAACCCTATCAAAAGCGATGGATCGCATTCTTATTCTCCACGCCGACCACGAGCAAAATGCGTCGACGTCAACGGTTCGTCTGGCCGGCTCCAGTGGCGCTAATCCATTCGCCTGTATTGCAGCCGGTATTGCCTCTTTATGGGGACCAGCGCATGGCGGCGCAAATGAAGCCGTTTTAACGATGCTGAACGAAATTGGCACCGTCGACAACATCAACAAATACGTCAAAAAAGCAAAAGATAAAGACGATCCCTTCCGTCTTATGGGCTTTGGCCATCGGGTTTATAAGAACTTTGATCCTCGTGCGAAGGTCATGCAGCAGTCTTGCCATGAAGTTTTAGGCGAATTGGGAATTACCAATGAGCCACTTCTAGATCTTGCCATGGCCTTGGAAAAAATCGCGCTGGAAGATGAATATTTCGTCGAACGTAAACTCTATCCGAACGTTGATTTCTATTCCGGCATCATTTTCAAAGCCATCGGCATTCCGGAATCTATGTTTACCGTACTGTTTGCGGTCGCCAGAACTGTGGGCTGGATTTCTCAATGGAACGAAATGATCGAAGATCCGACCCAGAAAATTGGCCGACCTCGCCAATTGTATCTTGGTGAAGACGTTCGCGACTATATTCCATTGGATAAACGCTAATCGAATAGGGTTTCTATTCTGCGGGCGTCTCGTTATTGAGCTGGTTGTTCAAAACTTCACTGTAACCAAATAACGCCGGCGTTCCGCCGGTATGGAGAAAGAGCACCCTTGATCCGGGTGCAATGACACCTTGTTTGGCCAAATGCACCAATCCTGCCAAAGCGCGCCCCGAATAGACGGTGTCCAACATCAGGCCTTCGGTTCGGGCCGCCATGAGTACTGCTTCGTAAGTCGCCTCATTTAATTGGCCGTAACCCGGCGAAAGAACGGCATCAAGCGTGTTAACATCATTGACCTGTACGGCAGATGGCGCCCCTAAAAGTTCTTCAATATTTTGGCAATTGGTGACAATACGCTCAGCCTGAACGTCAGCACCACGCCGGACACAAATTCCGTAAACCGGCGTTTTGATGCCCATCGCCCTCAGTCCAACCAAAAACCCACCATGTGTCATCCCGCTCCCGGATGGAACCACAATTGCATCGATTTCATCTAAACTTCCGAGCTGCTCAACCAGCTCCAATGCACAGCTCACATAGCCAAGTGCACCGGTCGGCGGATTACCGGGGCCAAGCGGTATGACGTATGGGTTGAACCCTTGTTGTCGGTCTTGCTCTGCAATTTCATGCAGGCGAGCATCCGCGCCCTCCTCATCTTCCCCTTCCGGATAGGTGTGAACAATAGCGCCGAGGAGCTTATTCAATAATGTGTTGCCACTGTTTGTATAACTTTCGTCATAGAGCGGCACTCTATCTTCCAATTGCACGTGGCATCGAAAACCCAATTTGGCAGCCGCCGCAGCTGCGGTCCTCACATAATTGGACTGCACCGCGCCGGTGATTAAAACGCTATCGGCTTTTTGCTCGAGCGCCTTGCCGAAGTAATATTCAAGTTGGCGGACTTTGTTGCCGCCGAACGCCAGTCCCGTGGCATCATCTCTTTTTACCGATAATTCCAGGCCAAGCTTTTCGCCAAGTCGGGGCATTGCATCAATCGGGGTCGGAAAATGCCCGAGCGGCGTCTTTGGGAAGACCTTCAACAGGTCGGATAGTTCATCACGTGTCATAGTCACAGCAACCTATTCTCTTTCTACCAACTCGATCTTGTATCCGTCAGGATCTTCAATAAAAGCGATAACGCGCTTGCCACCTTTCATTGGCCCCGCTGGGCGCGGAACATTGACGCCTTCTTTTTCCATGGCGTCGCAAACCGCATAAGCGTCCGGCACGGCGATTGCTAAATGACCAAAAGCGTTGCCAAGATCATAGGGCTCTTCCTGGTCCCAGTTATGGGTTAACTCGACGACAGAACTGTCTTCCTCATCACCATATCCAACAAAAGCCAATGTAAAACGACCGCCTTCGAAATCTGTGCGGCGGAGAAGTTTCATACCCAACAAGCGCGTATAAAAATCGATGGATTTATCCATATCCAAGACGCGGATCATTGTGTGCAACAGTCTGAATTTGCTCGTTAAATCGTTCATTTTAGCCTCTGATTTTAAATATCTTTAGTCACTTAGTTTTGCATGTTCGGCGATAACGTCAAGCACAACAGCGGCCGCTTTATCGCTCGGATTTTGGCCGCTTGATTGAAGTTTTGACAATGCCTCCTCAAAATCAGCTATTTGTGCCATAGCAGCGTCATCCCCAATGAGCAAATCGTCAATCTTTGAAGCAATCATATCTGCACGACAATTTTCTTGAATGAGTTCCGGTACCGCTTGCCGGTCCAGCAAAATATTGATGATGTTGGCGAACGGCGTCTTAATCATCCTGCGTGCGATCATGCCGGTTAGTTTGTTAACCTTATAAATCGTAACGTAGGGGACACGCGCCAGCGCTAATTCCAAGGAAACAGTCCCAGATGCCGCAATGGCTCCATGAGAGGCCGCAAATGCATCAAACTTTTCAGCATCGCTGGTAACAATTGTAACTGGCCACGGCCAAGTCGAGACAGCTTGCCTCACCTCTGCCCCAACTGTTTCAACAGTCGGCAACACCAAGTGGAGATCAGGCGTTTTCAATTTTTCAATTGCACTCCGAATTATTGGCAGGAGCCTGCTTACTTCACTGTGTCGACTGCCGGGCAGGACACATAAGACATTGGCGTGAACTGCAATATCATGCTTCGTGTGAAAAGCCACACCGTCGCCTTCATTTGCCCCGCTTTCGATGACGGCGTGACCAACAAACGTACTGGCGAGGCCTTCTTTTTCAAAATAGGGTGGTTCAAACGGTAACAGTGTTAATAGGTGATCCAAGATGGCCGCAATTTTCTTCGCGCGCCCCGGCTTCCAAGCCCAAACTGAAGGTGCAACATAATGCACCAGCGGGATAGAGCTTCCTTTAAGACGTTTCGCTACGCGCAGTGAAAAATCCGGAGCATCGATGGTAACAACGACATCTGGTTTGGAGGCGCGGATATCTTTGGCCGTCTCACGAATACGCCGCAGCAAATTTGGGAGTTGCGGCAAAACCTCAGCGAGCCCCATAACCGAAAGCTCTGACATCGGAAACAAGCTGGCCAATCCTTGGCTCTCCATTTTTGGCCCACCAACACCTGAAAACTGAATATGGTCGTCCGTTGCAGACTTCAAGGCAGCTATTAATCGCGCACCGAGACGGTCGCCTGATGGCTCACCGGCAATGACATAGACATGTGGCTGGGTTTCCATTTAGTCGGCCTCATCAAGGCGAATAGCTTGAACAAAAATACCAGCTTCATCTGCCGCACTGATAACAGCATCCAAATCAATAATGAGTGATTGTTCAGCCTGTACAATAATTCCCCTTAGCCCGGCGTCCTGAGCCTGCTCCACAGTGTTTACACCAATGGTGGGCAAATCCATGCGACGATCCTGGCCCGGCTTTTTCAGTTTTATCAAAAGCCCACCTGTACCATCCGGATTGACCTTCATGCTGCGCTTGACCATCTCAGCGGTGCCGGTTTCATTTTCTTCGGCAATTACGTGCCCAGCTTTGACAATCACGGCTTGGCCGATATCCTGCTCACCCAGTTTCTTCGCCGCATTAATGCCCAACTCAATATCCTCTGCAAAGATATCGCTCACTGGAACATGGCCGAGCACACCTTCCGGCGCGAGCAGATTGTCGAGAAGGTCATCGACGCCAATAACTTTAAACCCTTCCTTTTCAAGTTCCTCTGCGGCGGCTGATAACAGCGAGTTATCGCCGAGTGATTTTGCGCCAATTTTGGCAAAGAATTTAGCGGTTCTGAAGTCCGGGCGCATCTCTTTGAGCGACGGCAGCTTGATGTCGCCAATCATAACGACTTCTCTTACGCCAGCGTCCTTAAGGATTTGAAAGCCCGATCCCGCTGTCCCAATCCGTATCCAGCTATGCGGCGTATCTTCGAGATACTCAGGAACGGCATGGCCTTCAATCGCTAAGACATAATGAGCACGATCGGAAGCTCGGCAGATGTCGATAATCCGCCGCGGCAGCTTTCCGCCACCGGCAATGATGCCGAGTTTAGGCTGCATCCTCGAACGAAGGCTGGCAAATGGCGCGGTTAGAATCTTCACCCATAAAATCAAGGATTTCCATGACGGGCTCGATATTCGGGAAAAGCTCGGCGACGTCTGTTATTCTCTCGGTCTGAGTACCTTCTTGCGAAAACAGAAGGCGGTAAGCTTTGCGAAGCTCATGGATAACATCGCGTGAAAAACTGCGGCGCTTCAGCCCCACCAGATTAAGCCCAGAAAGATGCGCTCTATTTCCGACAACAGAGCCATAAGGGATGACGTCGTTTTCAACACCCGTCATACCACCAATCATCGCATGACGGCCAATTCGAACAAATTGATGAACTGCTGAAAGGCCACCTACGATGGCAAACTCGCCGATTTCGACATGGCCGCCGAGCGTTGCATTGTTCACCATAATAACGTTGCTGCCAATCATGCAATCATGTGCCACATGGGACGCCATCATGAACAGGCAATTGTCACCGACTTTGGTCAATAGTCCGCCGCCTTCAGTACCTGGATTCATGGTGACGTGTTCGCGGATGACATTGTGATCGCCGATCTCAAGTCGCGATGGCTCACCCTGAAATTTAAGATCCTGCGGCTGATGACCTATTGAGGCAAATGGAAAAATATGTGTTCCGGCGCCGATCGACGTCGTTCCAGAAACGACCACATGAGATTCAAGTCTGGCGCCATCGCCAAGAATAACGTCGCTGCCAACACAGCAATACGGTCCGATAGAAACGTCTTGTCCAAGCTGGGCACCATCTTCGATAATGGCTGTTTCGTGAATATTGCTCATTTTTCATCCATTATCATGGCTGTAAAAGTGGCATCTGCGACTGTTGTTTCGTCCACTTTAGCCACACAATCAAATTTCCAGACAGCTTTCCTATGTTGTTTTGTGGTCACATGAATTTTTACTGTATCGCCTGGTTGAACGGGCCGCCTAAATTTGGCGTTGTCGACAGACATAAAATAAACCAGCTTACCTTTGGCTTCTTCCCCCAACGTATGCACCACAAGAACCGCGGAGGTTTGTGCCATTGCCTCTATGATGAGCACGCCTGGCATCACAGGTTTACTCGGAAAGTGTCCTTGAAAATGCGGCTCATTGATCGTGACATTCTTATGACCAATCGCGCTTTCACCGGGAACCAGATCTGATACCCGGTCAATCATCAAAAATGGGTATCGATGTGGGATCATCTCGAGAATTCTCTCTATGTCGAAGACCTCAGTCGCTGCGGTTGTAGATTCGGAATCCATCATTTACCTCGTTTTTCCTTAACCAATCTTCTGAGCACGGCGAGATATTTCCAATACTCTCTCGCATTTTGAGCGGGGCTGCCGGCAACCGTCTCACCCGCAGGCACACTTGTTGACACTCCGCTTTGGGCGGTAATTTTAGCACCATCCCCAATGGATATATGACCAACAACACCCGCCTGTCCGCCAAGCATCACATAATTACCGATAACACTGCTACCGGAAATTCCAGAATGCGCAACCAAAAAACAGCCTTGCCCAATTTTGACGTTGTGGCCAATTTGGACCAGATTATCAATTTTGGTGCCATCGCCGATAACTGTATCCGGACCAGCACCCCGATCGACAGTTGAATTCGCACCAATTTCAATATCATTACCGACAATTACCCGCCCCAATTGGAGCACTTTGGTGTGGCTAGGCATGCCTGGCGCAAAGCCAAAACCATCTTGACCAATTCGCACGCCGGTATGGATAATATTGTCATCACCTAACTTGCAATGGGATAGTGTGACACTCGGCCCAATCCGGCAATTGCGACCAATCACCACACCAGCTCCAACATATGTATTAGCAGCAATTACAGTTCCATCGCCAATTTCAGAATTTTCTTTGACAACAACACCAGCTTCAATTGTCACGTTTTTGCCAATTTTGGCAGAAGACTCAATGACCGCTCGCTCATCAATAACAGCATCCAGCTCCATAACAATTGGATAGAATGCCTGCGTTAATTTTGCATAACCAGTATAGGGAGATTCAGTAATTAACAAAGCGGCCCCTTTGGGAGCTTGATCAGCAAGCTCGGGGGGTGTCAGAATTGCACCGGCTTTAGACACGCTGAACGCATCAACATAGCGGCGGTTGTCGATAAAACTGACATCGGTTTGAGTTGCGGATTCTAGAGGCAGAATATCATAAAACTCGGTGGATTTTTCACCGTTGCTTCCGATTTCAGAACCACTAATTTCAGCCAATTGTTCTAAACTAAATGGTCCCGCAACCTTGAAAAAGCGGGGATCAGCCATGGATCACTTTCCAGCTTTGTTGGGAACCGCAGGTATGGTGTATTTCTTCACAGTTTTGTTGAGTTCATCCAATACAAATTTCGAAATATCGAGATAATCCGGGCGCACAAGAATTATCTGCGGTGAATAACGCAACACCAAGTTATAACGACCACGCCTGGATATTTCCTTCAAGGCACTTTCTATGGCCTTATTAAGTTCTCGTGTTGCGACAGATCGTAAATGATTAAGCTCTTGATTCCGCTGCTGGACCTTTTTTTGCAAAGCAACATTTTGAGCTCGAAATTTTCTCAGTTCTTCTGAGTACGCTTCCGGCGATAAAATTACTCGTTGTTTTTGTAATTCATCATTTGCCGTGCGCAGAGATTTTTCTTCTTTCTTAATTTCATTTC
>CAJXJM010000062.1 GCA_913054205.1 uncultured Rhodospirillaceae bacterium | reverse complement strand
TAAAAAACTCCAGCCGCTGTTTTGAGAGTTTAGCAGACAGATGTCCGCCCCAGCGATATCCAATGGCGAGGAATGTGAGAGTGATCGACAGAATGCCCGACCAAATATAAAGGCTTACACCAAAATAAGGTGTCATTATTCGGGAGGCCAAGACTTCGAGGGCTAGGGTAACAGCGCCGGTGGCAAAAATCAGAATTTCATATTTTTTCATGATCCTGCTTAGCAAATATTTGGCACAGATTCAAAACCCAATAAATTTGCTAATATCACAATAATGAGATATTTAGGCGCGATTCAAAACGGCATCATTTAAAAAGAAGCAAAAATGAACGCGAACCGGAACGAAGGTATTGTTTATTTAGTCGCATTTATTGTGACAATACCTATTGCAAATTGGATGATTGGCAATGTTGGTACCGTGTGTCCACCGAACTCTCCGTGCCTTATTCCGGTAGGGCCTGATCTTATGGCACCGAGCGGCGTGCTGATGATTGGTCTGGCGCTCGTCCTCCGTGATCTGGTTCAGCGGCGTTTAGGAAAAAAATGGGCGCTTATCGCTATTGCCTGCGGCGCTGTTATTTCAGCCTTGGTTGCACCGCCAGCGTTGGTTATCGCCTCCTCCGCGGCATTTTTAATTTCGGAGATCGCCGATTTTGCCGTCTATACACCTTTGCAGGAGCGCCGGTTAATTCTTGCGGTGTTCCTGAGTGGTATTGTCGGGCTGATCATTGACAGCTTGGTGTTCCTACAACTTGCCTTTGGCAGCTTAGATTTTTTAACCGGCCAGATCGTTGGTAAGGGTTGGATGATTGTTTTGGCACTACCGGTTATCTGGTTCATTCGTCAACGCGACCAACGTCTGGGTATTCAGTCTGTATAAGAAGCAAAAAGTATGAACAAGCCATCCATCATCCGCATTATTCTACGAGGATTGATTCGACGCTGTCCACAATGCGGCATTGGACATCCATTTGCAGGATATCTCACGCTTGGAGAAGAATGCCCTCATTGTCATGAATCATTTCAAGGCATTAGAACGGACGATGCTGCTCCCTGGGCAACAATCTTTGTGGTAGGCCATTTGTTGGTGCCATTTGTAATGTTAGCGATTGAGTATGATCTACCAACAATTCCGTTTACCGCCCTGATGTCCGTTTTGGGGATTGTCTTTGCGCTCGCCGTATTACCGGTGATGAAAGGCGTGTTTGTCGGGCTCAATTGGCGATTTAATATCCGCGACGGCAAGGCCCGCTAGAAAAGACGTTAAGAAGAGCTTTCTGTATAAACTGTTCTGGTTGGATAGGGGATCGTGATACCGTTTTCATCGAGCGCCAGTTTGATGGCTTTGATTAAATCGCACTTAACCTGCCAGTGATCGCCATTGGTAACCCACACCCGAATTATAAAGTTTACCGAACTGTCTGCCAATTCGCTAACCGCGACAAAGGGCTCAGGATCGCTGTGTACCCGTTCATCCTTGGAAATCGTATCGAGCAATACCTGCATCGCCGTATCAATATCATCATCATAGGAAATGCCGGCGACCATCTCGACGCGGCGAGTTGGATTGACCGAATAATTTAAAAGCGTGCCGCCCCAAATTTGACTATTGGGAACTGTAATCCGGATATTGTCTCCGCTCGCCATCTCGGTATAAAAAAGATTGAGTTTTTTGATTGTCCCGGATTTGCCAGCTACTTCGACATAATCTCCGGCCTTAAAGGGGCGAAACAGCAGCAACATGACACCGGCGGCAACATTGCTGAGTGTTCCTTGGAGGGCAAGACCAATGGCGAGGCCAGCGGCACCCAAAACCGTGAGCAGGCTTGCGGTTTGGACGCCAAATTGGTTGAGGACCGCGACGATTGTAATAACAATTACAAGATATTTGATGAAGCTTGCGAAAAACGTGATCAAAGTGTCATCAATGTGATCGGACTTGGTGAGTACCCGCCCTATCATTTTAGCGGCCCGGCCCGAGAACCACAGACCGATAATCAAGATCGCAATGGCACCGACAACGTCCAAGCCATATGTGGTGAGGATATTTATAATTTCCCGAGTGATTGTTTCGAGGTGGCCCTGAATATTGCTCGTCGTTTTATCCATGAGGATTTGGCCTCTCGAAATTAGCCGTCTGCATTAATGCGCTCTATAAGATGCATCAACACTTCATCGACTTTATCGTTGGTGACTTGGCAGGTGCCAACACCCTCATGACCGCCGCCGCCTTGTTCCAGCATTAACAGACCGATATTTGATTTAGATGATTTGTTGAGGATTGATTTGCCGACCGCGAATAAAGTTTTGGTTTCATCGTCGCCGGGGAAAATATGGATAGAGACTTGGGCGGCAGGAAAAAGACCGTAGATCAAAAAACGATTGCAGACATAAATATCATCTTCGCCGCGCATATCTGCGATAACTATATTACCGTCAATCGAGGCGCAGCGTTTTAGCTGCAATTCGGCGTATTCTTCGTGTTCCAGGAAAATGTGAAGGCGTTGTTCGACATCCGGGATTTGCAATATTTCTTCGATGGGGTGATGGCGGCAATAGACCACCATGTCTTTCATCAATTGCTCGTGGGAAATGTCGAAGTTTTCAATGCGCGAAAGACCGGTCCGAGGATCAAGCAGGAAGTTGAGAATGGTCCAGCCCTCCGGAGCGAGGATTTCACTTTCTACATATTGGGCAGAATCTGCTTTATCAACGGCAGCCATCATTTCCGTTGAAATTTTTGGGAAAGCCAATTCGCCGCCAAAGTAGTCATAGACGACGCGCGCCGCCGATGGGGCATTGGGGTCAATGATATGATTTCGTTGCTTCTTCACACGTACAGTTTCGCTTAAATGGTGATCGAAACACATGTGAACGCCTTCGACATACGGCAAGTTCGTCGTCACGTCATTGCCGGTAATATTGATTTGACCTTGCTGTACTTCACGAGGTTCGGCGAAGAGAATTTCGTCATTAATCATATCGCGCTCAATCAACAATCCACCAGCGACGACGCCATCAAAATCGGCTCGAGCTACAAGACGGAATTTTTGTTCAGACATTGATTTCCTAACGCATATTTTCTACGCAGAAGAAGGTGTATTTAGATTTTGGTGCAAAGCAGCAACATTTCCACCATTAACTTACTATTATCGCACGGTTACACTCAATTACTCTTTTTTAGTCCGCTACTATTTACGAGGCGGTTTCGAAGCACCCCGACACCTTCAACTTCAATCTCGACGATATCACCGGCCTTCATGCCGCGTGTGCTGCCGGGTGTTCCGGTGTAAATTAAATCACCAGGCATGAGCGTAAAATATCGGCTCAACCAGCTCACCACTTTATCGACACTATGGATCATATTTTTTGTACTCTCGGATTGACGAACTTCGCCATTGAGCCGGGTTTGGACCTGCAAATCATTGTAATTGAGGCCGGTCACCACATAAGGACCGACCGGACCAAATCCATCTGCCGCTTTTCCCCGTAACCATTGCAAATCCATCGACTGCCAGTGGCGTTCGCTGACATCATTGCCCGCCGTCACGCCAAATACATAATTTGTGAACATCTTTTTCGGCTATATTTTTGGCCTTCTTGCCAATAACGACCACCATTTCACCTTCGTAGTGAGGGTTTCCGGCATCGGGCGGAATGACGATATCTTTGCCATGGGCGAGTAGCGTGCTTGGAAATTTGGCAAATACAGGAGGATTGCCGGAAGAAGAGGCGTGGCTGGCGTAATTCATGCCAACCGCGAAGATTTTGCTGGGCGTGGTCGGAATAAGAATTTTCAAATCGGCCAGTTTGAGTTTTTTGCCGGTTTCCTTTGGTTCATTGAAGAGGGACCCTGACAATTCAAAGACCGTCGTTCCGACGACGCGGCCATAGGAAGTTTTGCCGCCATGGGCATAGCGAACATATTTTTTGACAGTGTTATTCGTGGCTTTGTCGGCACTAAACGCGACATTTTGCCCATCTACCAAGGTTGAAAGGACCAACGCCATGCTGAAAAAGCAGGCGAGCCTTAGTATATACAGTGGCGTTCCTCTAAGTTTTTGGCCTTTTACCATTAGGAATTTTCCCCATTTATTCTATTCGGTTGAGACGTATTATTGTTTAATGAAACCAACGCCTAGCGCGCTGATTATAGTTATTTAATTTGAGATTTTACGAGCTCATCGATGCGCCTCTCGGCATCATCAGCTTTTTTGGTTTTTCCCAACACGCGATAGGCACGCGCCAAACGTTGCCAGCCATTTAAATCATTCGGCTCGGACTTTAACCTCTCGGCCAATCTCTCGACCATTGAGCGAATGAAAGCTTGGCGGTCTTCGCCGGACATTTCCCCAGCCGCTTTGATGTCTTCTTGGGTCGGACCAGGTGCGGAAGTCTCAAGGACCTTAAACCGTGGGGTAAAATTCGCAATTTTAAGATTTCCGGCCTCAGCGGCGTCGACAAGCCGCTGACGCACGGTATCAAACCAAGGTGCGCCGACCGGTGAGATCGCCATTAAATCCACCCAAATTTGAATGGCTTCTGAAAACTTCTTTTGGTTTGCCAGATCAAGGCCAATGTAAAACAGTGCCTTATGTTCCTTCGGGTTTAATTTTTGAGCCATTGTAAAAAAAGTACGAGGCTCGCCATCAAATTTTCCGCCGGCTGCCATAAAGGCTGTCTCGGCAATTGAGGCGGCGATTTCTGCGCGGGTCGGATCCAGTTTGAAAGCACGCTTGAACGCATTCGAAGCATCGGCGTAATGTTCTAAAGTCACCAATGAACGTCCCAATAAAAGCCAGCCGTCTAACTTATCGGGACTTTGCTCCATGCGTTTTTGCAAGGCTTCAACCAGCCGTGCCATTTCGGCATTGGCTTGGATTTGAGCAGATTTTGGCGGCGGTGCAAAAGTTCGAGCAGCGAAGGGTAAATCCGGCTTTTCAGGTGAGCCCAAATGACGATACAGCCCAAGCGCTGCGAGCGGCAAAACTATCATGATTGCAATTGCTGCGCTGAGTTGGAGTTTGCGGGAGTCTTTCTCTGAAAGTTCCACCTCTGGTAATTTCTCAATACGGCGATTGATTTCAGTTTTGAGCGCCTTGGCCTCGCTTTCGCTGAGTAAGCCACGCTCCACATCGCTATCGATTTCGGTTAATTGGTCTCGATAGACCATCGCATTGTGATCGAGCATTACGCCACGTTTGCCCCGTATCAAAGGCAGCACAACGATACTTAAAGTGATAACCAGAAGCGCGCCGAACGCAATCCAGAGACTCAAGCTTTCGTCTCCTTTTCCAATTGGGCGGCGTATTTTTTCTGGCGCCGGAAGAAAAGGATTATGCCGAAGACGCCGATCAAGGCGATCACAATGGGGCCAAACCACAGCACCAAAGTGACCGCTTTAACCGGCGGTCGTAAAAGGACAAAATCTCCATAGCGTGAGACGACATAGTCGATCACCGCTTGATCGCTATCACCGGCGACAATTCTATCTCGCACCAGAACTCGGAGGTCGCGCGCCAATGGCGCATCCGAATCGTCAATCGATTGGTTCTGGCAAACAACACAGCGCAGGCCCTTACTGATCGAGCGCGCGCGTTTCTCCAGCAAGGGGTCTTTGAGGATTTCGCTCGGCTCAACTGCCCCAACGGGCGCTGATAAGAGCCCAAGCGCAAAAATGACCGCTAAAAACTTCATTGTTTTCTCAACTCGTCCAAGATCGGTTTCAACGTGTCGTTCCAGTTTTGCTCGGTGATCGGACCCATATGTTTGTAGCGAATGACACCTTGTTTATCGACAAAGAAAGTTTCCGGCGCGCCGGTGACGCCAAAGGCAATTGCGCCGCGGCTTTTTGGATCATCACCGATTAAAGTATAGGGACTGCCAAATTTTTTGAGCCAGCGAGGCCCGGCTTGGCGATTTACTTCGCGCCAATCAATACCATAAACCGGCACTATATTTTTTTCCTTTAGTTCCATCAGGAACGGATGTTCGATCCTGCAGGAAACACACCAGGAGCCAAAAATATTTACCAAGACGACTTGGTTTTTAAGATCAGCACTTGATAATCCTTTGGTTGCGCCTTCAATCGGTTGGAGCGAAAACTCCGGCACCTTTTGATTGATCAACACCGATTGCAAGGTTTGCGAATCGCGCCCTAAACCGGCCGCAAAATAGACGGCAAGAACGCCTAGCAATACCAGCGGGGTATAATAGGCAAACCTGTTCATTCCGCGGGCACGCTACCTGGAACGATCTTGCTTTTGGCGGGCGCCCCGACCCGGTGGCGGCGATCGCTTAGACTAATGCCGGCACCGAGTACCATGATCAGCGCACCTGTCCACATCCATGACACCAGGGGATTGAAATAGATGCGCGTGACGTAGCCGCCGCTTTTCTCGTCTTTGTCGCCGACAACAGCGTAGAGGTCGCCCAAAAAAGTTGGATGAATAGCAGCCTCGGTGGTCGTCATTTTGCGGGTCTTGTAGGTGCGTTTTTCAGGATAAAGAGTGAGAGCGTCATCTTCGCCCGATGCACCACTTTGGGTGACAATAAATGTGCCGCGGGTGGCTATATAGTTTGGCCCCGGCACTTCTCTAACGTCTTTGAGGGTGTAGGTGTAGCCGCCAACGGTGACACTATCGCCGAATTTCATGACTTGAATGCTCTCGACCCGCCATGCGCTTGATGCGGTCATGCCGGCAACCATAATAGCCAACCCGGCATGCGCAAATGTCATCCCCCAGCTGGCGCGTGGTTGGTGCAGCAGGCGTCTGCCACTTTCAATCAAGGGCACGCGAAACAATTTTATGCGCTCAGCGAGTTCGGTGAGGACGGCTATAAACAACCAGATCGCCAATGCCATCCCGAAGGCGGCAAAGGCGCTTGCCCGGTCAATAATGGACCAGGTGAGCAGTCCGCCAACAATTGTGATGATGAGGGCGATCTTTAGCCGGGCAGTGGCTCCTAAAAAATCACCGCGCTTCCATTTCAGGAAAGGGGCAATCGCCATGACCATTAACATCGGAATCATCATGGGGATAAAGACGCTCTCAAAATAGGGTGCGCCGACCGAGACTTTGCCAAGCTCCAAAACATCGATGAACAGCGGATAAAGCGTGCCAAGTAACACCGAGGCTGCGGCAACTGTCAGCAAAAAGTTGTTGAGCAGTAATCCACCTTCGCGCGATATGGGTTGAAACAATCCACTGCCTTTAAGGCTCGGTCCGCGCCAGGCAAACAACGCAAAAGCACCGCCGATGGTCACCACCAGCAGCAAAAGTATAAAGACCCCGCGGGTCGGATCGGATGCAAAGGCGTGCACAGATGTAATGACACCGGAGCGCACCAGGAAGGTTCCGAGCAAGCTGAGCCCGAAAGCGATGATGGCGAGAAAGATCGTCCAGCTTTTGAGGCTGTCTCGTTTCTCGGAGACGATCGCTGAATGCAATAGCGCCGTTGCCGCGAGCCACGGCATGAAGGACGCATTTTCAACCGGGTCCCAGAACCACCAGCCGCCCCAACCAAGCTCGTAATAGGCCCACCAGGAGCCTAGTGAAATGCCTGCGGTGAGGAAGCCCCAGGC
The DNA here is from genome assembly GCA_913054205.1 of uncultured Rhodospirillaceae bacterium. Classification (GTDB taxonomy): domain Bacteria; phylum Pseudomonadota; class Alphaproteobacteria; order Rhodospirillales; family UBA2165; genus TMED23. Next base: position 2,031 of record CAJXJM010000062.1, on the reverse strand, counting down.
CGCCAACGTCCACGGCCGAACCCATCTTGCCCAGGCCGCATCAACCCGCCCTTCGATTAAGGCGGCGACAGCGAAAGAAAAAGTGATCGATAGCCCGACATAACCGAGATAAAGCAGCGGCGGGTGAAACGCCAATCCGGGGTCCTGCAAAAGCGGGTTTAAACTATTGCCGTTGATTGGCGCGGGGACCACGCGTGTGAACGGATTAGAGGTGAGTAAAATAAACGCCAGAATGCCCGTGGCGATCAAGGACTGCACACCTAGAACCCGAACTTTTAAAGAGGGTCTCAGATTTTTGCCAAAGGCGGCAATTGCACCGCCATAAAGTGACAAGATCAATGCCCAGAGCAGCATAGAGCCTTCATGGTTGCCCCAGACGCCGCTGATCTTGTAGAGCATTGGCTTGTCGGTATGAGAGTTTTGCACAACGTTGAGGACGGAAAAATCTGACGTCACGAACGCATAAGTGAGGGCCGCAAAGGCGACGATGACCAAGGCCAATTGAATGAGAGCGGCCGGTGCGGCAATCGCCATCAGCGCTTGGTCTCGCCGATGTGCACCAATCATCGGCAAGGTGCCTTGAAGGGCAGCAACAAAGAGTGCCAAGATGAGTGCGAAATGGCCTGTTTCAACGATCATAATGTTTCTACTTACTTCTCTTTCCCAGCAGGTTTCCACTGTCCAGATTTTTTCAGAGCTGCAGCGACTTCCGGCGGCATATAGTTCTCATCATGTTTGGCGAGAACTTCTCGCGCTGTAAAGACGTTGTTGTTGTAATGCCCTTCGGCGACGATGCCTTGGCCTTCCCGGAAAAGGTCCGGCAATATTCCACGGTACTCTACCACAATGGATTTAGTCAGATCAGTCACTTTGAAGCGAGTTGTCGCACCATCACCGGTTTTGGTGACACTGCCTTCGACGACCAAACCACCAATGCGCAAACGTTGAGCAGGCTTCAACTCATTTGCGGCAAATTTCTCTTGGATTTCAGTTGGGCTGTGGAAGAACACAATATTGTCTTCGAAGGCTGTTAAAATAAGCGCGGCCGCTGCGCCCAAAGCCAACAGGCCCAGCGCCACAAAAGACAGACGTCTATGTTTGCGTTTAAGCGCCATTATCAGCCTCTCGATCTTGAAGGGCACTTAACTCCGCTTCCGAGGTTTTAAGAAAGCGCTGACTTTGCACAAATAGACCAATGAGAACGACCGCCGATAAGCCAAACGCTGCCCAAATAAACGAGCCATACCCACCCATGCTAAAAAACTCTGACATCGTTCTAACCCTCTGCTTGGCGGATTCTGAGCGCCCGCACTTTGTTGGCATTGAGCTCAGCGCGGGTGCGAATAAACAGTACCCAGAAATAAAACGCGGTATAGCCTACGGCCATAAGCAGCAAAGGCGTCAACATGCTCGGATGGATCGCCAGGCCGTCCATTTTGATAACGCTGGCAGGTTGGTGGAGCGTGTTCCACCATTCGACGGAAAACTTGATGATTGGCACATTGATCACACCAACGATGGATAAAATGGCCGCCGCGCGTGCGCCTCGGGTTGGCTCATCAAAAGCGTTATACAGGACCATGTAGCCGAGATAGAGAAAGAATAAGATTAAAACCGAGGTGAGCCGCGCATCCCACACCCACCATGTACCCCACATTGGCTTACCCCAGAGCGAACCGGTCGCAAGTGCTAAAAAAGTAAAACACGCGCCAATCGGGGCCGTCGATTTAGCGACGATATCGGCAACCATATGGCGCCAGATTAAAGCCACCGCACTGGCACAAGCCAGCGTCACATAACAGAACATCGCCATCCACGCTGCTGGCACATGGACATACATCATGCGCACCGTTTCGCTTTGTTGATAGTCGGGCGGTGATTTGAATAATGCGTAAAAGAGACCCGTCCCCAAACAGATCAACGCGACCACCATGGCAAGGGGTTGCAGCTTCGACGTTAAGCGCAGAAATCGAGTTGGATTTGCGAAATAGTTAAACATGACCCTAGTGACTATATGAGCAATTTTATGGC
>CAJXJM010000061.1 GCA_913054205.1 uncultured Rhodospirillaceae bacterium | reverse complement strand
TGCCGCACGGGAACCGATTTGCACGGCCCGGCCATCAAACTCCATGACCATGCCAAGATTGGCGATATCGGTATCTGGTTTGTTCCAGGACCCGATGACAAAGCCGGAAGAAGAAGAGTTATCGGCGACAACGTCTTCAACCGTGAATTTGAAATTCTCATAACGGCTATCGATGATTTCCATGGCCGGCGCAATCGCTTCGACGGCCATCCAGGCTTCCATAGTGGAGACCGGACCTTCGAGGTCGGATTTCAACAAATATGCAATTTCCGGCTCGACTCGGGGATGAACGTATTTAGAAAAATCGATTTCACCACCATCTTCGACCAGCATAGAGTTGGTCAACCGGCCCCAGATCATGTCATCAACGCCCATCTGGATCATTTTAGCCCGGCTGGTAAAACCCATCTTCATACCGACGCGGTGTTCACCGGCATCCAGTCGCATATCGATGCTTTTCGCTTGAACGCGATAGGCTTCTTCCAGCGTAAATTCTTCCGTTTCGGATAATTGTGATATCGCCGTCGCCGTGATCTGCGCGTCATATACGATCTTGGCCAATTTATTTATATCTGCACTCACCTGAATTTCTCCTCTTATTCTTTTTTGTGATCAGGCTGCAAAAGCAGCGCGAACAGAGCCAAGGCCATTGATGCGGACTTCATAGACCTGACCCGCTTCCACGCCGATCATCGGCCCCAAAGCGCCTGACATCACAACGTCACCAGCCGAAAGTGGACGGCCACGTTTGACCATTTCTTCAGCCAGCCACCGCACAGCATTTACCGGATGACCGAGACACGCGGCACCTGCACCGACAGAAACCGGCTCGCCTCTGCATTCCATCACCATGCCGCACATGCGACCGTCGAAATCTTCGATTTTAACTTTTTGATTGCCGAGGACGTAGAGAACGGCAGATGCGTTATCCGCCACTGTATCCTGGATTTTAATGTTCCAATCTTTGACGCGGCTATCGACAATTTCAATTGAGGGCGTTGCATAGGCAATCGCATCAATGACATCGGAGTTGGTTGGCTTTTCGAATTTGATGTCTTTTTCGAGGACATAGGTGATCTCAGCTTCGACGCGGGGGGCGAGAAGCGAGCTGGTATCAACTTCTTCGCTATCCGGCACCGCCATATCAGCAAATAAAATGCCAAAGTCTGGCCGATCAACACCAAGTTGTTTTTGCACCAATTTTGACGTTAGGCCGATCTTGCGGCCAACCATGCGGGCACCTCCGGCAAGCCGCCGGCCGGTGTTGATTTCCTGCACAGCGTAAGCTGCGTCAACATCACCTTCCGGCAATAAATCGCGCACAGGCGCGCAGGCTTTACCTGTTTGATATGCTTCAAGCAGCATGTCAGCCGCTTTTTGAATAGCGTCTTCGCTCATTCATTCCTCCTGATTATTTTTCGTTGCTGGTTTTTAGAGCTTAACGCAGATATTACTGGTCTCCAGGTAGAATTCCAGCGAATATTCACCGCCTTCCCGCCCAATACCAGATTGCTTGGAGCCGCCAAATGGTGTCCTGAGATCGCGCAGGAACCAACAATTGATCCAGGTTAAACCAACCTCGATCTGAGGGGCGACACGATGCGCACGGGTTAAATTCTCTGTCCAGATCGATGTCGCCAATCCGTAAGGCGAATCATTGGTAATCTCAATCGCCTCTTCTTCGGTATCGAAGGGGCGAATATGGCAGCAGGGGCCAAAAATTTCATCGGTGATGGGCGATGCGTCATCGGCTAACCCCGTCCAGATCGTCGGCTCAATCCAAGCACCTTTATTGAGCTCATCACCCATATCCGGCACGCCGCCGCCCGTCACCACGGTTGCGCCTTCTTTGACCGCTGCCTCGTAGTAAGACAGCACTTTGTCGCGATGTTCGAGGCTGACAAGCGGCCCCATATTTGTGTCTTTGTCTTCCGGCACGCCAACTTTCATTGCCTCAACACCTTCTTTGAGACGCGAGACAAACTCATCAAAGATCGGGCGCTCAACCAACATTTTTTCGGTGCTCAAACATACCTGACCACAATTGGCGAATACCGAGCGGAGCGTGCCCTCAATGGCTTTGTCCATATCACAATCGGCGAAAACAATGCCGGCATTTTTACCGCCCAATTCGAGGGATACGTCACGCATTCCAACAGCTGCGGATTTCATAATCGCTTCGCCGGTGATGGTTTCACCGGTGAAGGTAATGGCGTCCACACCAGGATGCTGAGTCAAAAACTCACCTGCTGAGTCTGGTCCAAAGCCATTGATGACATTGTAGACACCCGCTGGAATGCCAACTTCGTTCATCACTTCACCCAACAATGTCGCGGTTTGTGGCGTTTCTTCGGAAGGCTTTACAACAACTGCATTGCCACAGGCCAGTGCCGGACCAACTTTCCATGTCATCAACAACAGAGGTAAATTCCACGGGCAAATGACGCCAATGACGCCTTTCGGGCGCTCGGAGGTGTAGTGTATGGCGCCAGCACCGTCTGGTGTTTCCTGTTTAAAGGACTCTCCATGATGCGATTTCATTGTATCGGCAAAAACTTGGAAATTTGCAGCGCCGCGCGGAATATCGAGATGCGATGCGAGCGACACCGGCTTACCGGTATCTGCGACTTCAGCTGCTAAAAACTCATCAAAACGCGCATTGATGCCATCAACCAAATTGCAAATTAGATCGAGGCGCTTGGTCAAAGGCATTTGCCCCCACTCGCCCTTCATAGCGGCTTGGGCTGCTTTTACCGCCGCGTCGACATCTGCTTTATCGGCTTCATGGACGATCGAAGCAACACTGCCATCTACCGGGCAGATGTTTTCGAAGGTTTTATTTGAGGAGCTAGGGCGATATTTTCCGCCGATAAAATTGAGTGTTTGTTTTATATCCTGGTTAACCACCTGGTCCATTTTATGACCCTTTCGTATTTTGATCTTCTGCCAATATAAAAATGTCGATATTTTTAATTTTGTCGATTATCCAAGGTTTTTGTGACATTTGCAACCAAATTGCTTTATATTCGATCCGAGCGATAAACGAATGAAGATTGAACGGTAGCGTAAGTTTTATGGATGATATCTCAAATACTGAAATTACTGCTGGCATCATAAATTCCACCACCAGCACCCGTGTGCTGGATGCCTTGACCCAGCTCCGCGAAGACATTATCAGCGGCGTCCTTGAACCTGGAGAGAAACTGAGGGTTCAACACTTAAAATCAAAATACGGTGTTGGCGCTGCAACTTTACGCGAGGCGTTGTCGCTGTTGGTATCAGAATCACTGGTGACAGCAACGGCCCAGCGCGGCTTTAACGTTGCGCCGATTTCGTTGCAGGACCTTAAAGATATTTCAGAAACACGCATAATGCTGGAAGTTCAGGCGGCAGTTGATTCAGTTCAAAACGGCGACGAGGACTGGGAGGTTCAGCTCATCGGTGCCTACCACCGCCTCACCAAGGTCGAGGAAAACAGTACCAATTTGGCGGAAAACTCAACAGCGATTTGGGAGCAGCGCAACATAGAATTTCATGAAGCGCTGGTTGCTGCTTGTTCATCTCGCTGGGTCAGACAGTTTCGCAGCATCTTGCACACCCATTCGGAACGCTATCGTCGTCTTTCTTTGCAAACTGTCGGCATCTCTCGCGATGTCCATGAAGAGCATAAGCAGATTTTTGATGCGGCCATGGCACGGGATGCTGATACCTTGTCAAAAGTTTTGACCAAGCATATCGAAAAGACCTTTGATATCGTCCACAAATTAGTCGACGACGCGAAATAAGTTGACCCACTATCTAGGGTATTTTAGAAAATATCGACATTTTTGAGTATCAGTCTTTCAGGAGAGGGAATATGAGCGATCAACGATCAGGTGTCATTGCCGCAGTCATTGCATCACATACGCCGAGGATGGCATATGAAGATAAAGCCTGGGACTTTACGCTAGGTTTAATCGATGGGCTCAAAGAAATGGGCACGATCCTTCGTGATTTGAATCCTGATCTATTTGTCGTCAACACGACCCATTGGATTACCTCATTTGATTGGTTTGCCACTTCCCACGATCATCATGAAGGCGTTTGTATTGCCGAAGAAGCACCGCATTTAATCCCGGGATTACCTTACAATCGCCCCGGTGACCGTGCCTTTGCTGAGGCTATGGTGAAAGATTGGCTTGGCGCAGATTTGCCCGGCTATTCGACAGACTCGCCGCATTTTCATTGGGATTATGGCTCGACGATACCCCTGCAATATATTGATCCAGATGCCACAATCCCGGTTGTCTTGACGCCAACCTGTTATGCCTCAGATTTGGATGAGAACATTAAAGTCGGCGCGCTGATCGATGACACCGCCAAAAGAATGAACAAACGTGTTGTCGTTGTCGTCAGCAATGCGCTCACCCATTTGATCATTCGCGGTCCGGAAAAATGGCCTCTCGAGGAACATATGGCGATGGATCACAAATTTATCGATATGGTCAAAGCCGCAGATGTCGATGGCGCTCTCGATTATCTACCGGGCTATGCGCGCGATGCAAAATGCGAAATGGGGGGCCGTGGATTGGGTGTGTTCTTAGGTGCCGCAAAGGCGCTTGAAAATGATGTCAATAAATTGGCCGGCGCGATGTACGGCCCCTACGGACAAAGCTCCGGCAGTGGCAATGCGAATTTGTCATTGGTTGCTGCTTAACCTAAATAAGGCTGGTTACGCCGTCATAACAAAGCTTCACACCGGTGATGAACAGTAACGTGATAATCAGCCGATAGAACAACATGTCATCAACATTTCGGTGAATCCAGAGACCTAAGAAAATACCGATCGGCACGACAGGCAACAACGCCAGAGATGTCGAAAGATTGGTGATGTGAAACTGGTCAAGCCACCAATAGGGTCCGATTTTGGCATAATTTACATACATGTAAAATATTGCCAGCGTCCCCATATAGGTCGATTTATCGAGGCGCTGGGGGATCAGGTAAACGTTCAACGGCGGCGCACCGGAATGGGCAACAAAACTAGTGAAGCCACACATGGCCGACCAAAACCCACCCTTAACGACGGCTGGCTGAGTTGGTTCACCAGGATCTTTTTTGCGGACATAATCTAAAAATCTTGATAGCGCGAACGCAACGGCGATCACGCCAATGATCAGTTTGACAGCTGCCGGATCGAGATACCTAAAGCTGAGCGTGCCGACAATTACACCAACCGTCGCTCCCGGGATCATGATCATCAAATTCTTTTTATGCCAGGTTTTGCGAAACGCCCAAATCGCAAAAATATCGGCAATACAAATAATCGGCAGCAGCACAGCGGCGGCTTGCGGCACGGTCACAACCAGCGCCATCAAAGGCGTTGCGAGACCACCGGTGCCGCCAATCCCCGCTTTGGCAATACCGATCGAAATGACAGCCGGGATGGCTACCAAGTAGAACAGAGGATCGGTAATAAAGGGAAGTTGGTCCATTGATTTTATTGACTAATTTCCATGGTGCCCGGTACCTTTTTCTACGGTACCTTTTTCTATTCAGCCACCAATCCAGCAGTTTCGATCCCGGCGATGCAGGTGAGTTCATCATTGTCGGCGGTGTCGCCGCTGACCCCTGCCGCACCCAACAATTCACCATCGGCATTTCTAATCAGCATGCCGCCAGCGACAGGCACAAACTTGCCCCCGGACATCGCCATCAGACTTTCGCCAAAATGCGGCAAGCGCTCATAAAGGCCCTCTAATTTTCGGGAATTCATCCCCATGCCAAGTGCACCGAAGGCTTTTCCAACCACTGTTTCGAGCCGCAAAATTGGACTGCCATCCTGTCTTTTATATGACACAACAATGCCGCCATCATCCAAAACGACGACAGACATCGGTTTAAGGCCGTTGTCTTGAGCTTTTGCAAAAACGCCGTCGATAATTGCATCGGCTTGGTCGAGCGTAATTTTTGTCATTAATTTTCTCAAAATGCATAATAAATTGAGAACGGAGTTTAGGGGGCGACTTCTTCTAAAGCCAGCCATTTACGGGACTATTTTGCGACTCACAAAATTTTGTCGTGTTTAAATTAAGGAAGATACTTGAATTATCATTCCAATATGCGCATCTTAGGCGTGCTTCAAGGAACGTAAGGAGTGTTTATGGCGCGTCCCAAGGAATTTGACCGCGAATTGGTTCTTGAAAAGGCCATGCATGTGTTTTGGGCTAAGGGCTATGAATGTGCCTCAATGCAAGAACTCGTCGACGCCATGGGCATCAATCGAGGCAGCATCTATGCGACGTTCGGAGATAAGAAAAAACTTCATCTCGATGCGCTCGACCATTTCTACAAAACCGAAATTCTGCATATGATGGCGCCGCTTGATCGTCCCGGTTCCAAGATCAGCTCGATCCGGGAAATATTCGAGGCAACAGCCGACTGCGCGTGTGAAGATGGTGATCGCAAAGGCTGCATGATGTACAACACAGCTGTTGAGCTCTGCCCGAATGATGCGGAGGTAAATGCCAAAGTCTCTCAAGGTCTCAAACGGGTCGAAGAGTGTTTTTTCGACGCATTGACAGAAGCCCGGGCCAAGGGCGAAATTGATGATGCCAAAGATGTTAGAGCTCTCGCCCGATTCCTCACCAACAGCCTCAATGGCCTCCGTGTGATGTGCATGGTCTTTGAAGATCGCGAGACTTTAGACGATATTGTTAAAATATCCCTCGCCTCTTTAGACTAATTTTTCCAACAAAACCAGTAGCTTATGCGCTCTCACTTTTAGTTGATGCTCAAATTGGCGCCAAATACTTGAATGATCGTTCCAATAAACTATATCAGTTGTACACCATTGAAATGAAAGGAGAGAAGCAATGACCACACATACATTAAACTCGCTAAATACGTTCGCCCTTAAAACTACAGCGGTCATGCGACGCTGCTTGAGGTTAGGCATGGCCATTCTGTTACTGGCAGGTTTCCTCTTTAGCGCACTCTCCATCGGTAATGCAGCGCTGGCGCAAAGTGCAGGCGGGGCCGGAGTTGATAGAACTGAAATCGCCAAAGAGCTGAGTGAAAGCCATGCTGAAGAACCCGTCGGCATGGGTCTCGCCAAAAACGGCGGCATCATCGAATTGTTCAGTTCCAAAGACGGCGACACCTGGACACTGATCTTAACGATGCCGAACGGCAAGAGCTTCTTGTTGAGTGCCGGCGAAAACTGGGCCGGCGCGCCGATCAAACTCAAAGGCCAGAAGATTTAAACAATTCCCAAGTACCTCCCTGTTAAACTCAAAAGCCCGGCTGTTAAAACAACCGGGCTTCCTTTTTGTTTTTGATCTGCTTAACCTAGCCGGTCGCAAATAGCTTATTCGGCAGCCAGGTTGCGATTTCCGGGAAATTGACAATCATCACCATGGCGAGCAGCATGATCATCCAATATGGTGTTGAGGATTTAAAGATTGTCATCACGTTAATATCGGGATCAAATTCCTGGATCGCCGACTTCACGGTATAGACCAATAATCCAAACGGCGGTGTATAGAGGCCTGCTTCAATGGCGATGATACCGATGATGGCGAAGGCTATTGGATCGTAACCCAGTTTCACGGCAATCGGCGCAAAGATGGCCGCCGTCAACAGCATGATCGAAATCGAATCGATGATCATACCGAGAGCGAACCAAATCCCCACCATAACCGTAAGGATCATCCAGGGTGCCATGCCCGAATCGAGGAATAGCCCTTCGATGGCATTGGCCATGCCGGTCATCGCCAGAGTGCGGGAATAAAGGGCTGCGGTGATCAGAAGTAACAGGATCGGAGCCGAAGTTTTGCCCACCAACAAAATCGATTCGATAATGTCCTTGATCCGCATACCCTTGATGATACCCAGCAGCAAACCAATAAGAGCACCGGCACCGGCACCCTCTGTCGGTGTGAAGAAGCCAAACCAGATACCGCCCAACACAGCCACGACCACCAAAGATATACCGGCAAGGCTGATAAGAAACTGAACCATCGAAACTTCTTCTATTTCCTCGACCTCCGGCGCATTCTCGCCGCCGCCAACGAGGCTAGGATTCATGATGGCTCTGATGAAAACATAAATAATGAACATCGATGCCAACATCAGGCCCGGTATCACGCCCGCCGCGAAAATTTGGCCAATAGATTGCTGGGTCAAAATACCCCAAACAATCATCAACACACTCGGCGGAATGAGCATGCCAAGACAGCTTGAACCAGCGATTGCGCCGAGGGCAAAACCTTTATGGTAGTTAAACCGCTTCATTTCCGGATAAGCGATACGGGAGAACGCCGCAGCAGATGCGATACTAACGCCGGTCACAAAAGAGAACAGGGCATTGCCCAACACTGTTGCGATGGCAAGACGACCTGGAATGCGTTTTAGGAGACGGTTAATGCCTCTATAGACATCCGTAACCGTTCCGGATTTGCCGATAAATTCTCCCATCAACATAAACAACGGGATGACGGCAAAAACATAGGCTCGAATGGCTTCGTAAGCTGTCCCGGCCAACATTGTCTGCACGGTATGAAAGGCATTCATATCCCTACCCGTTACCAGCCAGATACCGAGCGCGGAGGTCATCCCCAAGGCGATCGCAATATGGACACCAAAGACGACAAGGCCAATTAGGCAAACAACCAGCAAGATGGCAGTATTAGCTTCAAACACGATTTATTTCCTCACTTATTGCTGATTGCGTTAATGTTGAACGGTGTTTTGATCGACTTCTGAATCCAGAAGGTCGGGCCGGAAAACATCGATGTAAGCCATGACCAGATAATTCACCATGGCGAGCACACTACCAAGCAGCACTGTCCAACGGGCCGGCCAAGATGGAACACGGAGCGCACCCTCACCTTCAAATTCGTTTTCGACGTAAGAGAGAATGCTTTCTTCCCAACCACCCGTGATAATCATCAAGAAAAAACAAGCACCAAGGAGATAACCGAAGGCTAATAAAACTCGTTGAACGGATTCAGGAAACTTAACGACCAAAAAGTCTGCTTTGAGCATGGAGCGGCTGCGGATAGCATAGCCAGCTTGCAGAAACACAATAATAACGATGGAAGCAGCGACCATCTCGGCTGTGCCGTGAATGGGGGTGTCAAATACACCGCGCCCGATGATGGCGGCCATCACCAAAAATGAAAGGCCAAACGCCCAAGCAGCGGCGACGACCATAAAAAATTTTGATAATTTATCGCTGAATGTAATGAGCGACATCAGTTTTCCCTCTAGAATTCATTATTAAAGCTAAACGTAGATAAAATTACCGGCTGAAAGCAAAACCTGTTTTCAGCCGGTAATAAAATCAATTTGACGTGTTAAATGACGAAAGATTTATTTAACTACGTAGCGTACAGGCCATTTATAACCAACTTTCTCAGCCGCAGCCAAAGTTGCGTTCAAGATTTTGATAGCCGGCATGCCTTCTTTTTCCAAAGTATTGGCATGAATTTGTGGCCAATGAGCGAGTTTTTTCGCCCAGTTCAAACGAGGTCCTGGTCCAAGATCATTAACCGTGATGTTTTTCTTCAACCAAGCCATATCTTTTGCATAGCCTTTTTTGTTGAAAGTACCGGTTAGAGCCCGATAACGGTCCGCAACTTCCAAGAAGATA
>CAJXJM010000060.1 GCA_913054205.1 uncultured Rhodospirillaceae bacterium | reverse complement strand
TAGGTCGGTGCCGAAAACCTGCTACCAATGATTAATTCTGCAGAAAATTCTTTGATAGGCAATAGCAGTATTTGGTAATCCACAGGATCATACTCAAGATCTCGATCCTGAAACAAAATATAATCTCCCGAAACTTTCTTTAACCCAATTTTGACGGCCGCCCCTTTTCCACCATTTTGTAGGTAATTTAAGCAATGCGTCATAATCCTCTCACTGCTTTGGTTCTTCAGTCTTCGCCATGGATGAACTTTTAGTATGATGTGTGGATAAACGTAAGGGGCTTCAATGGTTCGTAACATGGTCTACACTCCAATCGTCTCATTGAGAGAAACGTTGGATATCAATAGGTTAACCTGAGTGTTACCTGAGTGGTGGTGCCGCTAGATAGAATCGAACTATCGGCCTCGTCATTACCAATGACGCGCTCTACCCCTGAGCTATAGCGGCATTTTTAAGGTGGGGTCGTGAAGGCGCGCAAAATGCCATAGGCGGCTCTCGGGGGCAAGCCCGTTTTTGAACGATCGCTCTGCAGAGCTTGACTGAATGGGTATTAATCGGCGACAAGCTGGTTATGTCGAAACAGAAAAAAGCACTTAACGTAACTGAGATTAAGGCCGAAAAAGCAGCGGAGCGTGAAAAGCGGCTCGCTGATGCTTTGCGCGACAATTTAAAGCGCAGAAAGCCATCTCGGAATAAGACCCTAAAAACGCCGCAATCTGATGCGTAAAGTTTGATCCCTTGCTCCAGTTGATTTAAGAACAGCTTCTATGGATAGAATTCGCATTCGCGGCGGTAAGTCGCTCATCGGTACAATTCAGATCGGCGGCGCAAAAAACGCGGCGCTGCCGTTAATGGCGGCGTCTTTGCTGACGTCTGAGGAATTGTGCCTCTCGAATTTACCGCATCTCGCCGACATCACGACAATGGTGCATTTACTCTCGGAACTCGGTGTTGAGATCAGTATGAACGGCGATGCGCCGAATGATGGGCATGTTGGCCGGGTGCTGGGCCTTACCAGCCACGAGCCGGAGGACAAAACCGCGCCGTATGAGTTGGTGCGGCGGATGCGGGCGTCGGTCTTAGTGTTGGGCCCGCTATTGGCGCGCTGGGGCGAGGCGAAGGTATCGCTCCCTGGAGGCTGCGCGATCGGCACGCGGCCGGTTGATCTCCATCTCAAAGGTTTTGAAGCCTTGGGCGCTGAGATCCAATTGGAAGAAGGCTATATCCACGCCATCGCACCAAATGGCCTCAAAGGCGCCCATGTGTTGTTCCCATCTGTCTCGGTCGGAGCCACTGAAAATGTGCTGATGGCCGCGAGCTTGGCAGATGGTACGACGACCATTGCCAATGCGGCGCGAGAGCCCGAGATCGCCGATCTCGCGCATTGTCTTCAGACCATGGGCGCGGAAATTGACGGCATCGACACCGATACGCTGACAGTTGTTGGAAAACCAAGTCTCCACGGCGGCGATCATCAAGTAATTCCGGACCGGATTGAAACCGCGACCTATGCAGCGGCGGCGGCGATCACCGGTGGTGATATCACGCTCAAAAACACCCGGCTCGATCTTATTAACGCTGTCGCCGATGTGCTGATCAAAGCCGGTGCTGAAGTCTCTGAGACTGAGGACGGCATCCGCGTGACCCGCACCAATGGGCGGATCAAAGGCGTTGATGTGATGACCGAGCCCTATCCCGGTTTTCCGACCGACATGCAGGCACAATTGATGGCCTTATTGGCGGTCTCGGAAGGGGCTTCGATGATCACCGAAACGATCTTCGAAAATCGCTTCATGCATGTGCCGGAATTGTGCCGGATGGGCGCGGATATCAATGTCCATGGTGCCTCAGCAATAGTCAGAGGCGTTGAAAAACTCTCAGGTGCCGAGCTGATGGCAACCGATTTACGCGCCTCGGTTTCGCTTGTCTTAGCGGCGCTGGCCGCCGACGGCGAGACCATCGTCAACCGGGTCTACCACTTGGATCGTGGCTATGAACGGGTCGAAGACAAACTCGCCGCCTGCGGCGCAGATATTGAGCGGTTAGAGGATTAAGCTTCGATCAATTCGAAACGGCTTAAAGGCTTACGAGTTTGCCATGCGATATAGTGTGAATTCACCAGAGCTAATATTTCCGGAGTAAAAATAGAACTTAATAGCATCCATCGCCTCTGCGGTAGTGTGAATTCCGCCAAATGTCCCCGCTATTCTATTGCCGGAGGTTTGAGCAAAATTCAATGTCCCAAAAACATTGGTATCTGTCGCAGCGGTTGGGTCGAGGATCGTTATTTCACCTTGAAGATATTCGTCCGTTGCACTGCCGCAAGTTGTGCCTGACATATGGATATTATTTGACCAGTTGTCAGACGAAACAGTACCTGCCGCTGAGGTGGTGCCACCTGCCAGGCCTTTATAACCGGATGTTCTATATGTTGGTCCCGAAATGCCTAATTGTGCCTGGAAAGCGACCCCGTCCGTTGCTGGCAAAACACTGGCAAAAACAACCTTGTAATCATACCCGGACACGAAACCTGTAAAAGCCACCGTCGCGCTCGAAGATGCTGTAGAAGCAGAGACAAATTCCCAGCCGCCCCCACTTGCTGCATCTACCCATTGTGGATTGGCACCACTGCCGTTGGATTTGAGAAATTGTCCCGACGTTCCAGCAGCCAAACGCACGTAATCCGTACCATTGTGATAGAGAATGTCGCCTTGCGCATCCGAACCCATTGCGATTTTGGAGCCATCGACGGCGTCGTTGGCAATTTTCGCCGTCGTGACACCAGCGTCATCGATAGAGATGGTGCCGGTAGAAGTGATCGGACCACCGGTTAATCCAGCACCGGTAGCGACAGAGGTAACTGCACCATCGGCATATTGATCCATTGATTGCCATTCGGTTCCGAAACCTCGCAGCCAAATGACCTCGTCTTTATCCAAAGTAGTAACGCCGTCAATCGTATCTGAGCCACTGGCTTCAATTGTGACGGTGTCGGTGCCGGTCGTGCTGTTGCGGATGAAGATGTTAAACCCATCTCCAATTTGATTGTCTAATATTACAGGTAATGTTGCTGTTGCGTTGGCAGTGATCTCAAATTTTATTTCCTCTCCACCATCTTGCCGGTCAATCGTGTAGCTTGACGTTTTAATATTAACGGGAATGATTGTAGAATTGTTTCCAAAAACGGGCATTTCTTAGTTCTCCATGGTTTAATCTAGGGTTGAATAAAATATCCAATTAGTTGGATTATTATTCCATATCATGAGAACAAGTCGAGAACAAATAAAAAGTTTATTTTTTTAAAACGATAGATTTCTCAGGATTTTGCGCAGAAAATAACCGTCATTCCGGCGAAGGCCGGAATCCAGCGTTTCTTTGTCGATGGATACCCGGGTCAAGCCCGGGTATGACGGAGAGTTCTACGCATTATATTCACCCTCCCTCGTCATGCGCGGACTTGATCCGCGTATCCAGCTTTCTGCGCTTCGTGTCCTTTGTGGTTTTTTATCGTCACGAATTAGAGGGGACACGTAACGAGTACATGCCCCCTTAATTCTTTGCACAGAAGATGCCCCCCGCATTACCCAACAAAACAGTAGCAATCGCCGCCAAAACCCTCTATGACAGCCCACTCAAATGGAGATTAACTAGAGTTTTCATTATGTTATCGAACGACAAACTCGTACTCGCGTTGCCAAAGGGCCGCATTCTTGAAGAAGTGATGCCCTTGGTGAAACGCGCCGGCATTGAACCTGAAGCAGCGTTTGATGATGGCTCATCGCGCAAATTACGCTTTGCGACGAACCATCCAAACCTCGATATTGTCAGGGTTCGAAGCTTTGATGTCGCCACCTTCATAGCATTTGGCGCAGCGCATTTTGGCGTCTCTGGCCAAGATGTGCTGATGGAGTTTGATAGCACCGAGATATACGCGCCGATCGATCTCGATATTGGTCACTGCCGCATCATGGTGGCGGAGCCCGCCGACATGGCACCTGAAGATAATCCCCAGCGCTGGAGTCACATTCGGGTCGCAACAAAATATCCGGAAATCACCCGCCGTCACTTTGCGGCGCGCGGTGTGCAAGCTGAATGCATAAAGCTCAATGGTGCGTTGGAAATTGCGCCGTCGATGGGTCTCTGTTCGCGCATTGTAGATTTGGTGTCGACCGGTTCGACCTTAAAAGCCAATGGGCTGGTGGAAGTTGAGGAAATAGCCAAAATTACCTCGCGTCTTGCGGTCAATCGCACAGCGCTTAAAACCCGCTCCGAAGAAATGACCCATTGGATTGAGAAGTTCCGTGAGGCCGTCGATGCCGTCGCGGCTTAAATCCACAGACGCCAACTTCGCAACAGATTTTAATAATTTTCTAAATATCAAACGCGAAGCTCAGGTCGATGTCGAGGCTGTTGTCTCTGACATCGTCACCGATATTCGTGCGCGTGGCGATCAGGCGTTGATCGATTATACCAGTCGTTTTGACCGGTTTGAGATTACAGCCGAAACCATGCGCATTACCCCTGAAGAAGTTGCTGCGGCGCTGACCAACTGCGGCCAGGATCAATTGGACGCGCTTCAATTGGCGGCAAAACGCATCCGTGCTTTCCACGAAAAACAATTACCGGAAGACTTAAACTACGAAGATCAGGACGGCGTAAAGCTTGGCCTCAAATGGGGGCCGGTCGAGGCGGTCGGTATGTATGTGCCGGGCGGGCTCGCTTCCTACCCATCATCGGTGTTGATGAATGCGATCCCGGCTAAAGTCGCCGGCATAAAGCGTTTGGTGATGGTCGTGCCAACCCCGGATGGTGAGATCAATCCACTGGTATTGGCGGCGGCAAGTATTGCCGATATTGGTGAAATTTACCGAATTGGCGGCGCGCAAGCGATCGCCGCGCTGGCTTTTGGCACCGATAGCATCCAGCCGGTCGATAAAATTGTCGGGCCGGGCAACGCTTATGTTGCCACTGCCAAGCGGCAAGTGTTTGGCGTTGTCGGCATTGATATGATTGCTGGTCCTTCTGAAATTCTGGTCGTTGCCGATAATCTAAATGACCCGAGCTGGATCGCAGCCGATCTGTTGTCCCAAGCCGAGCATGATACGGCGGCGCAAGCGATTTTAATCACGGATGATACAGATTTTGCCGATGCGGTTGTTCAGGCTGTTGATGTCCACCTCCAAAAATTGCCGCGCAGCGAGATCGCCGGCAAAAGCTGGGAAGATTTTGGTGCCGTCATCACAGTGGAGAACATGGAGCACGCGACAGGTTTGATAGATCGCATCGCGCCAGAGCATCTTGAGCTTGCGATTGAGGCGCCGGAGGCATTTGCTGAAAATGTATCACACGCGGGCGCCATATTCCTCGGTCGCCACACACCGGAAGCCTTGGGAGATTATATTGGCGGGCCGAACCATGTCCTGCCAACCGGACGTTCTGCGCGCTTTTCCTCTGGCCTCGGCGTGCTCGACTTTATGAAGCGCACAACGCTTTTGGGCGTCAGTGAGCAATCGATCGGTGCCATTGGCCCGGCTGCGGTGACGCTTGCCGAAGCCGAAGGCCTGGATGCGCACGCATTGTCCGTCGCTTTGCGTTTGGCGGATGGTGAGTAAATGCCATGGACGAACGTCGCCGCATTGTAAGTGTATTCCTAGATGAGAAATCTGTCGGTCGCCGCAGCCCCGAGATCGAGCATGACCGGGCTGTCGCGATCTTTGACCTGCTTGAAGAAAACTATTTCGCGCCTGTTAATGAGGAACTTGGCCCCTTCATTCTGCATTTGAGTCTCGAAGAAAATCGTCTGCGTGTCGACGTGCGTGATGAAGGGGATATGGAGATATTTGATTTTAATATTCCGTTGTCGAATTTCCGCTCCGTCATCAAAGACTACTTCTTTATATGCGAAAGCTATTATGAGGCGATCAAAGCAGCCAGCCCGTCTAAAATCGAGGCGATTGATATGGGTCGCCGCAGCGTTCACAATGAAGGCTCCGAGATTTTGAGCGAACGCCTCAAACAATATGTCGAGGTGGATTTTGATACCGCGCGGCGTCTGTTTACGCTCATTTGTGTGCTGCATATCAGGTAAATGGATGATGAGTGAACTTCCTTCCGCTATCCTCTTCGCCTGTACAATGAATTCAATACGGTCGGCAATGGCAGAAGGAATTTTAAAAAGTCTCCACGGGGACAAAATTTATGTCGATTCAGCCGGCGTAAGGGCCGGTGAGCAAAACGGCTTTATGGTCGAAGTCATGGCTGAAATCGATATAGATATGAGTAATCACAACTCAAAAACATTTGATTCTATGGACGATACGTCCTTCGATTTGATTGTTTCATTATCGCCGGAAGCCCAGCATTCCGCCGTCGAATTGACCAGATGGATGTCTTGCGAGGTTGAATATTGGCCGACCTTCGATCCCGATGCGATACGAGGTCGACGCGAGGCCAGATTAGAAGGATTCCGTCAAATTCGCGATGATATATACCAGAAAATTGAAGCAAAATTTCCGCCGATATCTGATTAAATCCTTAGAATGTATGCACCTTTTTCGATATATTAGTGAAAAGGACTTGACCTCATGGGGCTCTAGCCCCTATTTCATTGCGCCAAGTCGCAAAAAAAGGTGAATGATGGCTAAAGAAGAATTATTGGAGTTTGAGGGTACAGTAACTGAGTTGCTGCCCAACGCGATGTTCCGGGTGACCCTGGACAACGACCACGAAATACTTGCGCATACAGCGGGTAAAATGCGGAAACACCGTATTCGGGTCTTAGCCGGTGATCGGGTTAATGTCGAAATGACTCCCTATGATTTGTCCAAAGGGCGAATTACATTCCGCTTCAAATAGCGCTCTGTTTTTTGATTCCAAAACTGGCAAAGGGACTCACCGATGCCGGATAACGCATCTCCGGATTTTATTTTAGCTTCAGCCTCGCCCCGGCGGGTGGATTTGCTACGCCAAATTGGCATTGAGCCGGACCAAATCCTCCCGGCTGAAATCGATGAAACCTCCCTAAAGAACGAGAAGCCGCGTGCGCTGGTTGCCAGACTGGCGAGTGCCAAAGCGGCTGCAATTGCAAAAGATCACTCGGGGGCGTTCGTTTTGGCTGCCGATACCGTGGTTGCCTGTGGTCGGCGCATCATGCCAAAAGCCGGAACACCTGAAGAAGCACGCGCGTTCCTGAAATTACTTTCCGGGCGGCGTCACCGCGTGATCGGCGGTATTTCAATCATTGCGCCAGATGGTTCAATGAGAAACCGCATTGTTGAAACCTCTGTGACCTTCAAACGATTGTCTAAAGAAGAACTCGACTTCTATTTGGCGTCGGAGGAATGGCAGGACAAGGCGGGTGCCTACGCAATTCAGGGTTTGGCTGCCAGATTTGTGCAAGCGCTCAATGGCTCTTACAGCAATGTGGTTGGCTTGCCTTTGTTTGAAACCACGCAATTACTCAATGGTCTCGGATTCAATCTCGGTCATAAATAAATGAGCAGAGAAGTCTTCATCAACGCAATTCCCGGCGAGACGCGATTGGCCGTCACCGAAGATGGTAAACTGGTTGATCTGGTTTTTGCGCGCGCTCATGAGAATTCAATTCTGGGAAATATTTATCTCGGACGGATCGAAAAAGTAATTTTCGGCATGAACGCTGCCTTCATTGATATCGGTCTGCCGGCGTCAGGATTTTTGGCGGCTGTTGACGGACAAATATTTGATCGGGATCGCGAAAAACCCAAACCCATTGGTGAGCTTTTTAAGGAAGGCGATTCCGTCGTCATTCAGGTTACGCGCGAAGCCTCGGAGGGCAAGGGCGCAAAGCTGACGACGCGGTTGAACCTAACCGGCCGCAATGTCGTTGTGACGCCGGACCGGCCCGGCATTTCTGTTTCCAAAAGCATTTCTAATCAGGTGGAGCGAGAGCGGCTAGAGGCGGCGCTTCAACAATACGCCCATTCTTCTTTGGGGCTGATCGTCCGAACCCGAGCTCAAATGGTCTCCGCCGAAGATTTGCAACGCGAAGCAGAATTCTTGACCGGCACCTATTTGGATATTGAGGCGAGCCAAAAAACAATGAAGCCACCCGCCTGCGTATATGAAGAAGCCGACGCTGTTTCAAAGTATTTGAAGGATCGAGGAGACTCCGATTGGCAGAAAATCGTTGTCGATGATCGAGCGATTTTAGACAAGCTTTTAAAATTTTGCGCTGACACTATGCCGGAATTGGCCACGCTGTTTGAACTGGCCGAGGATCAGGCTGCACTGTTTGAAACGCATGACTTGGAAGAGCAAATAGAAGATCTCTTTCAACTTCAAGCCGCCTTGCCGTCAGGGGGGTACTTGATCATCGAGGAAACCGCGGCTTTGGTGGCAATCGATGTCGATAGCGGCGCGCATATTCGTGATCGTGATCCGGAAGCCTTGGCGATGGCTGTCAATGAAGAGGCGGCAATAGAAGCCGCCCGGCAAATACATCTTCGAAATTTATCCGGTCAAATCGTAGTGGATTTTTTACCGCTGAAGCGCCGCGATTCTCGAGATAAAATTCAATACGTTCTTTCAGCTGCGCTGGCGGAGGACACGACGAAGTCCAATATTTTTGGCTTCTCTCGTCTCGGGCTGATGGAAATGACGCGGCAGCGCAATGGAGAAAGTTTGGCGGCGCGATTTATCTCGAAAAATCAGCCTGCGCGATCAATCCAAAGTGTTGCGATTGATATGATCCGTGCCGTTTTGAGAGAGCTCGATCGAAATCCCGGTAAAGTGCTGACCGTTCAATGCGGCGCGCGTCTCCACGTCGCTTTAACGGGTGAAATGCAGGCTACGTGGCAGAGCTTGCTTGATCGAACCGGGCCAGTTGTCGTATTAGAGAAACGAACGGCACTCGCGGGTGCAGAATTCGATATCAACACGACTAAAAATTGAGGCTTCGAGATGGCAACAGGTACGCCGCCCAAAAATAAAGGGCAAAAAAAATGCCCAAACTGCGGTGAGCCGACTGTGCCAAAATTTCGTCCGTTTTGCTCGACGCGGTGTTCTCAACTCGATCTGTCGAAATGGTTCAATGAAGACTTTCGGGTGCCGGTTGTTGAAACCGATGATTTCAATGAAGATGACTTTCCCGATGAAGACTATGAGAACTAACTTCGGCAAAATTAACTTTGAGATATAACAAATCAGTCACGCTTTTTTGATGCGTCAATTGCCTCCTTCCAATTGTTCAAAAATCCAAAATATCGTAAGCCTGAATTCATGAAATAATGAATTGAGGGATGGGCGTTGGATTCTCTACTCGCCAAAGAGGCGGCCGATCAATGGTCTATCGAACACGATATTGATTGGCAGCTCCCGATTCGCACTCCGATATGGTTTCGCCGTCGCACCTATATCAAGGCGATCAGTCAGTTCTATCATGGAGAGCGCGCCACTCAGCGTGTTTGTAACCGTCTGCTGGATGAAATTGATGATCCGATGGCAAGGCAGTTTTTAGCCTACCAATTGGCAGATGAGGAAAAACATGAAGCCGTATTTACGAGATACATTCAGTGTTTAGGCGATATCGCACCATTTGAGCCTGGGTTAAATGATGCACTTGAAGGAAGTCTTGCCTGGCAAGGTTCTAAGCTTGGCTC
>CAJXJM010000059.1 GCA_913054205.1 uncultured Rhodospirillaceae bacterium | reverse complement strand
CCAGCGCTGGCGGTGGCTTTGGCGGCGCGGGATTTGCCGATATTTTCGAAGATATGTTTGGCGCTTTCATGGGCGGCGGCGGCCGCGGTCGTCAAGGTTCTTCCAGAGGCTCCGATCTTCGCTACAACATGGAAATTTCTATACCCGAAGCTTTTAAAGGTAATAAAACCAATATCCGCGTGCCGACATCTGTGTCTTGTGAGGATTGCAATGGCATAGGGACCAATGGCGGCGTTGCGCCAGAGACCTGCCCGGCCTGTCATGGCCACGGCAAAGTCCGTGCCCAACAAGGCTTTTTCAACATCGAGCGCGCCTGTCCAACCTGTCAGGGCGCCGGTAAATTTATCAAAGATGCTTGCTCAAACTGTAGCGGGTCCGGTCGGGTGCATCAGGAAAAAACGCTTTCCGTTACCATCCCGGCAGGCGTTGAAGACGGCACTCGCATTCGTCTTTCCGGTGAAGGTGAGGCCGGTCTCAACGGCGCGCCGACGGGCGATCTTTATATCTTTATTTCTGTTTCCGCGCATCACATCTTCCAGCGGGAAGGGGCGAATATTTATTGCATGGTGCCAATCCCACTGACAACAGCCGCGCTTGGCGGTCACATCGAAGTGCCAACTGTTGATGGTGGCCGGGCCCGGATTACCATTCCGCAAGGCACCCAATCCGGTCATCAATTCCGCCTTAAAGGAAAAGGCATGTCGGTCTTACGTTCCAAGGAACGTGGTGATATGTTTGTACAGTCGTCTGTTGAAACGCCGGTGAATTTGACCAATAAACAAAAAGAATTGCTGAAAGAGTTTGAAGCTGAAGGCGGTTCCGAACAAAATAATCCGGAATCAGATGGTTTTTTCACCAAAGTCAAAGATCTTTGGGAAGATCTAAAAGACTAGTCCACATTAATTAGGGGGCATCACAAATGAAAATCGGAATTGTCGGATGTGCGGGACGCATGGGCCAGATGTTGGTCCAAGAAGTGACCGCGACAGAGGGCTGCGAATTGGCAGGCGGCACGGAAGGCCCTGGAAACCCTGCGCTCGGACGTGACGTTGCTGCGCATGCCGGTCTCGATGCTTGCGGTATGGAAATCAGCGAAGATGCAGAGGCGTTATTTGCCGCATCAGATGTGGTGGTTGATTTTACGCTTCCAGCAGCGACAGCCAATCATCTCGCCCTCGCCCAAAAAAATGGAACAAGTTTGGTCCTTGGGACGACCGGGCATGACGAGAACGGTTTGGCGGCAATCGAGACGGCAGCCAAAGATATCACCATTGTTAAAGCAATGAATTTCTCGATCGGCGTAAATGTGCAGTTTGCGATAACCCAGCAACTTGCCGGTATTCTCGACGATGATTACGATATTGAAATTATCGAAATGCACCACAAACATAAGGTCGATTCACCCTCCGGCACGGCAATTGGTCTTGGTGAGGCAGCCGCTGCGGGACGCGGCGTTAGCTTGGACGATGTTTCGGCGAGAGGCCGGGATGGCATTACTGGCGCGCGCAAAAAAGGCGATATCGGGTTTGCGTCACTGCGCGGCGGCGAGGTTGTTGGCGAACACACGGTTATCTTCGCCGGCGAAAACGAACGCGTTGAGTTCACCCACCGGGCGTCCTCCAGAGGTATTTTTTCCAAAGGTGCGATACGCGCCGCGCGCTGGACCGACGGCAAAGACGCCGGCCTTTACGACATGCTGGATGTGCTCGGCTTTAAATAGGGTTTCAATAACGCTTCCATGAAAAAAGATAAAATCCACAGCTTTTACACCAAGCTCGAAAAACAAAACCCTAACCCTAAAGGCGAGCTTCACTACGTTAATCACTACACCCTTTTGGTGGCTGTTGTACTGTCAGCACAGGCGACAGACGTTGGTGTCAACCGCGCCACCAAGCCGCTGTTTAAAGTTGTGAAAACGCCTGAAAAAATGGTCGCGCTCGGCGAGGCCAAACTCAAAGACTATGTAAAGTCCATCGGTCTCTATAATTCAAAAGCAAAAAACGTGATAAAACTCAGTCACATGCTGCTCGATGATTTTGGCGGCAAAATTCCCCAGGACCGAGACGAGCTGCAAAAGCTGCCGGGTGTAGGCCGTAAAACAGCCAATGTTGTGCTAAACATTGCCTTCGGTCATCCGACGATCGCCGTCGATACGCATTTGTTCCGCTTGGGCAATCGCACCGGCATGGCACCGGGCAAGACGCCGCTCGAAGTTGAGAAAAAATTTGAAAAAGTAACGCCGCCGGAATTTATGCAGCACGCCCATCATTGGCTCATTTTACATGGCCGGTATGTGTGCAAAGCGCGAAAACCTGATTGTCCCGCTTGTGTCGTGCGCGAAGAATGTGCCTTCAAAGCAAAGACGACGCTCGACGGGTAGCACGTCTATTTAAGGGGCGGGCTCTTCCAGGAGATCATCTTCGGCAGGCGGCTCGGCGGGCTGATCTAAAGTTGGCTCCGTTGGCTCAGGTTCTGCCGGCTTTTTATCCGCGGGTACATCGCTCGTCGGCGGCCCATCGGAAGGTTCTTCGGCTCCAAATGCGGGGATTTCCGGATCGCCGCCGGCGGGAGAAGCAGGCTCATCAGGCTTGGCGGCGCAATTTCCTCGCCGCCTTCATCGCTCGGAATCCCTTGGGTGACGGGCGGAACTTTTACGGCACCCGGTGCAGGTTGTTGCGGCGCAAGGGGGCCAACCGGTTTTGCTGGCGCTTCGCCGCCATTTGCAGCGTTTAAAATACTGGCAAAGCATACTTTCTCATCAATTTTTTCGACTTGTTTGCCGCGCACTTCAACATGGTCGACGGTTATGTCGCCATCTTGAGAAAATAAGAATAGATCGACAAAACATTCATTGCTCTGGTATTGCCAAATGCGGGCGGGCGGCTCATTTCGCTCAAATTTCGGTTTACCGAGAAGTTCGGTGATCTCTTGGTCGTCAAGACCCAACAGGCGTTCTTTGAAGTTCGTTAGATCGATTTCAACCGCTGCGATTTGTTCCGGCTTTTCAAAAGCATCGGTGACCTCGGGCGGCAGTTCTTGCGCAGCTTTGGTTCCAGCGTCTCCGGGCTGTGCATCCGAGCCTTTGGCGCCGGCCTCGGCGGCCTCCGGAGTTCTAGGCGTTCGAACGATCGTCGAGGGATCAAACGCACAGGCACTTAGAAACAATATGGCCGCGATTGAGGCCAGAATTGAAAGTCGAGGAGCTGCCGGGAATGCTGCCAGACGCTGCATTTTTCTGGCCAAAGTTTCCCCCTTAACTGGAGCCGTCGGTGCCAGAAGCGCTGTCTGAGGCGTCGCCGGAATCGTCCAGTGATGCCATATCGCCGGATATTTCGCCGCCGGCTTCAATGACAATTCTGCCATAGCGGACCGATCCATCGACTTTACCTTCTTTGTGAATGGTCAAAAGGTCTTTGGCGACAAGGGTTCCTTCGAATTTGCCGCTGATTTCTGCTTCCATAACGTCCGCACTTCCTTTGAAATATCCGCTGGGCGAGACTTCAATCGTGTGCGCATCGGTGAGCGTGGCTTCGACCCGGCCATTAACGACCAGTTTTTCGCAAGCCGTAATTTCGCCGCTCAGGCAAATGTTGCGGCCGATCGTCAGACGATTGGCCTCATCATCCAAAGACAACATATGTTCGGAGCGTTTCGGGCCGCCTGGAATTTCCATAAAACGCCTGGGTATCTCTGGGCGGAATGCTGCGCCGGCGTTTTTTCCGGGAGCATGCGAGCCTTTTTTTGAAAACGGCTTAAGCGGCGGGGCTGATATATCGTTGTTAGATTGCTTTTCTGCCGCGTTTGCTGAAGCGTTTTCCGCTGCCGAGCTGCCCGCGCTTGCGTCGTTGTCTTTGTTTTTTCCAAACATTGTCACTTCCAATCAATTACCTAGTTTTATTGGCTACAAAGCCACTTTTTGGTTTAGCGCATCTATTCTATTACGCCATCCTTGAACCAAATGCACCATTGCAGCGGTTGCAATTACAGGCGCAATTAAGTTTACCACCGGAATCGTCATTAAAAAGGTGATAATGACACCCGCCATAAACATTTGCCCCCGAAAAGCTTCCCGCAAATGGATCGCTGCCAAAGGCTCCAATCGCCGATGCGCAATCAGTTCAAAATATTCTCTGCCGAGAAGATACCCGTTCAAGGCGTAGAAGACAAAAAGATTGAGCGGCCCTAAGAAAAAGAAAAGCAGATATATCGGTAAGGCGAGTATATTTAGCACGATCGATAGGCCGGTAAACTTTACCGTAATTTTAATAATTTCACTTAAACCTTGACCGCGGGTTTCCGGTAAATCAGGGTAGTGCTTGTTCTCGACTGCCAAAGCCGCGCGTTCGAGAAAAAAACTGGCGATCAGCGTTGCTATGGCCGGAAACAGAAACCAAGTTGCTATAATTACCAGCACGCCGCCAAAAATATCAGTTAACCATTCAACGATTTTGTCGAATAAACCAAACAGCCATCCGGTGGCAAATAGCTCGGTTTCAAAAAGCACAAAACCAATTGTCGGCCACAACAACATAAAAATCGCGAGAGATCCAATCAATCCGATCCACACCACTTGGCGCAAGGACTTATCGGAAAGCTGACCAATTGCGAGCGAAAAAGCTGATATCATGTACTAAAAGTTCCGAAATTATGCATCTTAAAAGGAGTCGTCAATTACCCTGTTTATCGGGGTTTGCTTCAGACTACAAGAGGACGAAGGGCTAATTTTGACGGATCACTTGAAGCGATGTTTGGCAGGGTTATACTAATGAAGGATTGGAGGCGCGTAAGATGCCTGCTGCTCGAGCTTACCCCAAACAATAAGGCGATATTATTTGATGAGCGATACGAAATTTGATGTTGTTGGCATAGGCAATGCCATTGTAGATGTTTTGGCCCATGCCGAGGACGCATTTCTCGAAGAACACGGCCTTGCCAAAGGTGCCATGACCATCATTGACGCTGAGACGGCTGAAAAAATTTATGGCCTGATGGGTTCGGGTGTTGAGGTCTCTGGTGGCTCTGCCGCCAACACGATTGCCGGCATCGCCTCTTTAGGCGGGGCTGGCGCCTTTATTGGTAAAGTCTGTAAGGATCAATTGGGCGATGTATTCACCCACGATATTCGTGCCGTCGGCGTATCTTTTGAAACCAAAGCTGATGAAAACGGCGTGCCCACCGCGCGCTGCCTTATTTGTGTGACGCCGGATGCTGAGCGTACCATGCAAACGTTTTTGGGTGCCTGTGTTGATCTCGGCCCGGAAGATGTTGACGATCAGGTCGTTGGTGCATCGAAAGTGTTGTATTTGGAAGGCTATCTTTGGGACCCACCGCGTGCAAAAGAAGCCTTTATCAAAGCGGCCAAAATTGCCGCCGAGGCCGGACGTCAGGTTGCGCTTAGCCTTTCTGATCCGTTTTGCGTCGATCGCCATCGAGAAGAATTTCTCGATTTGGTCAATAATCACGTCAATATATTGTTCGCCAATGAAGACGAAATAAAATCGCTCTATCAAGTTGATGATTTTGACGCGGCGCTTCAATATGTTCGAGGTCATTGTGACATTGCGGCTCTGACCCGAAGCTCTCAAGGCTCAGTCGTCGTGGCGGGCGAGGAAGTTCATGTCATCGATGCTGAGAAGATTGACAAGGTTGTCGATACGACAGGAGCGGGCGATTCATACGCGGCTGGATTTTTGTACGGCCTGACACAAGGTAGGGAATTAGCAACCTGTGGCCACATCGGCGGTATATTGGCCGCGGAAATAATTTCGCATTATGGTGCCCGCGCCGAGAACGACCTAAAAGCTGTTTTAGCTGAAAAACTGAAGTGATTGATTGTGACACCGGGCACACAAACTTTGTCTTCTACATCCGAGCTTACTTCAGGCTCTAAACCAGAACTCGGCACAACGCTGGCCGGCCATCGATTTGAGAGATCGTGGTTTTGGCGGGTTTTGCCGGCCGGGATGCGGCGGCGGTGGTGGCTGTTTCGAATTTTTGATTTGCTGGTACGCTTTTGGCCGCTAATCAAACCGCGCA
Source organism: uncultured Rhodospirillaceae bacterium (assembly GCA_913054205.1). Taxonomy (GTDB): domain Bacteria; phylum Pseudomonadota; class Alphaproteobacteria; order Rhodospirillales; family UBA2165; genus TMED23. The sequence goes on along the minus strand of CAJXJM010000059.1, from coordinate 3,609 downwards.
AAGGCCTGCTTGTTGTTCGGATGGATGGTATTGGCGATATGATTTTGTTTCGCCAAGCGCTTGATGATTATGCGGCGACCTTCGGCGTTGATCAATCTGAAATCACCGTGCTCGGCTGCAAAAGTTGGGGCTCCATCGCCGGCCCTATATTTGAAGGCTACAAAGTACTGATCATCAATGAACACGCCTTTGCCCGCCGGGCATTTTATCGTTTTTGGATCGGCTTGAAAGTTCGCCGAATTGCGCCCGCCATCACAATATGTGATTCCTATCTGCGCCGTGCCTTGATGGCGGATAGTTTGGTTTGGATGACGGGTGCTCCCAAATCGATTGTTTCGCTCCCCTATATTAATGAGCCAACACGAACCGAGTTTAATTATTATTTAAGCCAGGTTGATCAGATCATAGATACAGGACCTTATCCGACACATGAGATAATTAGGCATTATCGTTTTCTTTTGGGCTGTGCTGAAACAGCAATTGAGACGAACAATGATCCAAAAATCGCACTGCGTCCGCCGAAAATTTCGTGGCGTGACAATAGGTCTTCGCATTTGGGAGATGCACCCTATGTCGTACTTAATCCCGGCAGCAATGAATACGGCCGCCGCTGGCCATTCGAAAGTTATCTCGATATTGCCGAACAATTGATGGAAAAAGAATATCGGGTGGTAATCGTTGGTGGTCCAGGTGAACGGTCCGGAGATCACCGGACGCGCTTTGGCAGTGACGCGCGGATTATAGATCTTACTGGTAAAACCACGGTGCCGGAGCTGTTGGACATACTGAAACACGCAGCCTGCGTGATCAGCAACGATACCGGTCCTGCTCATTTATCAATCGCGCTCGAAACGCCAACAGTCGTGGTGGTTGGCGGTGGGCATTTTGGCAGTTTTGTGCCTTATCCTGAAGAAGTTTGCCCGCCTTATGTCCGGTTCGCATTTGAAGAAATGTCGTGTTATCACTGTTTCTGGCGATGTCCCAAACGAGCAACAAAATTCGATGTTTTTCCGTGCGTTAGCGGGGTTGAGGTTGGCAAGGTTATGGATGCTACAACGCAATTATTAAAATTCTAAATGGTAAATTTTTACGACAGTTACAATCAGTATAAATCCTACAGCACGCCTGAGCTGCAGGACAAAGTTGTGCGCCAGTTTGATCGAGAATTTTGGCAGCCGGCAAAATGCACGCCGTCTTCGGCAGTGTTGGAAATCGGGTGCGGCACCGGACTCTTCTTAAAATATTTGAATCATAAAAAGCTCGAGAAATTTTTAGGCATTGATATTGATGCCGAGTTAGCGAATTACATTGCCCCAGACATTCAAGACCATTTCAAAATTATAAATATTTTGGATGACGCTGAGTGGACTCAAATCGACCAAAAATTTGATTATATCGTGTTGTTTGATGTCCTCGAACATTTTGCTTCTGAAGAGGCAGTCGGCATTCTCAAAAAACTGGACACCGTATTAAACAAAAAAGGATCCATTGTGGTTCGCCTGCCAAATGCCGCATCGCCCTGGGGGCTAACCTATCAATATGGCGACTTAACCCACCGCACAGCTTACAATCCTTTGAGCATTCGCCAGCTCGCCCTCGCGGGCGGGTTTGAATGCGTGAGGTGTTACGGCCAAATCTCTGGATCCAGAAAACGGCGGGTTTTGGATACTATATTTCATAAGTTTTTATCTTCCATATTGATGTCTCCACCGGAAATTTGGTCTGCAAATTTTCTCGCAATTTTGGCGCGCTCTGAAGACGTGTGATGGCCTGGACTTCATTATTTTCTTCGGCCAAGCAACGCTCAAGTGAAGCAAGCGGCATCCTCTTCATCTCTTCTGGTGGACTTGGCGATACAGTTTTATTGTCGCTGGTCTTTGATCGCATGTGCGCGATGGCCGAACCCGGAGAAGACATAACCCTGGTGTTGCCGAGAGAAGCCATCAAAATGGCTTTTCTGTTTGATGAGAAAATCAACATATTGCCGGTTGATTACACGGCCTTTAGAAAAAGCCGGACCTACAAAAAGGAAATTTTTGACCGGCTTTATGAGGCAAATTACCGGGTTGTCGTCAGCACCGATTTTTTGCGCCATCCGAAACTTGATGAAGCCTTGATTAAAGCCTGTGCCGCGCCTGAGACTTTGGCAATGGCACCGCGCTCCTGGCCGAAATATGACAAGGCATTGACCAAAAACAGGGCGCTTTATAGTCGATTGTTTGAAAGTGGGCCCGTTCATTTGGATAAGGTTCTGCGTTGGGCGCGGTTTGCCAATTGGTTGACGGGGAAGGGGCAGTATTCTATTCCCGCGCCACTCGTTCGCTTGCCGGATGGCGCGGTGAAAGCGGGACCAGCCTATCCGCGGCCGACCGTGATCCTCGTGCCGTTTTCCGCTGTCAAAGAAAAGCAAAGCCCGCCGGATGTATTTTTGGCGATCATGCAGCATCTTGAAGGGCGCTGCGATTTTGTCATTGCAAGTGCGCCCAATGATTTGGAGAAAAACCCCGAATACATGTCTTTGGCAAATCGCCCCAATGTGAGTTTTGAGACCGCCTTTTTTGAAGATTTAGCGCCCAAACTCAAACAGGCCCAATTGGTCGTATCGGTAGATACCGCCTGCATGCATTTGGCGGCGGCAGTTGGTGCGCCGACAATTTGTTTGGCGAGCGCGGCCTATGTCGGTGAGATTGTGCCCTATGCGCCGGAAATCACACCCGACAATGTGCGCTTTGTTTATACGCCGATGGCCTGTGAAGGCTGCCTTGGAAATTGCATCTTGCCGGCGGAAAACAATCGGTTTCCGTGTGTGGCACGATTGGACCAGACCCAAATACTCGCCGCGATCGACGAGCTTCTTTCGATATGACGAACACAAATTGGTCTTCTGCGCTCAAGGTCTATTTGGACAGGCGTGTTTTGGCGATGCTGTTTTTGGGATTTTCCAGTGGCTTGCCGTTTGGTGTGTTGGCCGAGCCGATGACGGCTTGGCTGGCGGGGTCCGGCGTCGATAAAACGACCATTGGACTATTTGCGCTGGTCAGCTTGCCCTATGCGCTCAAATTTTTATGGGCACCGATCATGGATCGTGTGCCGCTTCCCGGCATCACAAAAATGTTCGGCCGTCGGCGAGGCTGGGCATTGGTCACTCAAATCGCCTTGATCGCCACAATCATAAAACTGGGTCTCTCCGATCCCGTCGATAGTCTTTGGTGGACGGCGGCCTTTGCCTTGGCGGTTTCTTTTGCCTCGGCGAGCCAGGATATTGTGATCGATGCTTACCGGGTAGAAATTTTGGAACAAGACCAATTGGCAGCAGGGGCGGCGCTTGCGATCAATGGCTGGCGGCTATCTTCTTGGGGCGGCGCTGCCGCGGCGCTGATTTTTGCTGATCTGGTTTCCTGGCAGGTTGTGTTTACCGGCCTTGCATTTGCCGTCGGCGTCGGCGTGATTGCAATCTTGCTTAATCCCGAACCGCAGGTACCGATTTCGGATGAGGCCAAGGCATTAGAGCAGCGGGCGGAAGATTTTCTCGAACGTAATGCCCATTTGCCGGAAATTTTCGCGCGGGCCGGCGCTTGGATTTATGGCTCGGTCTTTTGTCCGTTTATC
>CAJXJM010000058.1 GCA_913054205.1 uncultured Rhodospirillaceae bacterium | reverse complement strand
TACGGCGCTCAAAGTGATCGACAGTAAACCCTTGGAGTTTGCCAAATCGGTAGGGTTCACAGCCAATAATGCAAAAGGAGACGTGTCCGCCAAGATAGCGCTTAATTTTCTGCTGGAGCGCAAAATGACAGCCGATACTGTGACGGCGTCTGCGAGTGCGATCCTCAAAAATGTTGATGTTCCAAAAGTTGCTCTGGGCCTCGATTTAAACAAAGCCGATCTCATTTTAACGGCAAACAATAAATCTATGACGATTAAAGGAGGGGGGCTGCTCGGCGGCGTTGAAACTGATATTCAATGGACTGAGAATTTTGCCGATAAAAGTAAATTTCAGCGACAATATAAGCTCAAGGCGAAAGTCAGTGATCAGGCGTGGCGAGAAAAGCTGAAATTTAATTTTGTACCCTTCACCGATGAATACATGAGAGGCGTTATTGGTGCGGAGGTCACTGCCAATATTAAACCTGACAAATCTGGTGACTTAATAGCGAAGCTCGATCTTAAAGACACATCGATGACGCTCCCTAATTTGGGATGGGTTAAATCTCCCAAAGTAGCTGCCAATGCTGTAGTGGAGGCGAAATTCTCCGAGAGCGGATTTAATTCGGTTCCCAAAATTGAGTTGAATGGCGGCGGGATGGAACTGCTCGCAAACGCATCGTTTGATGAAAAAGGAAAATTGAGCAAGGTCACGATTGGCCGTCTCCGCTTTGGGGATACCGAACTTCGAGCTGTTATTGCGCCGGTTGGAGGGCCAAATAAAAACGGCTGGGACATCGATGTGAGCGGTCCTCGACTTGATTTAAGGTCTTGGCTTGCCGCCGAAGATGATGGCGGCAGATTTGAAAAAGGCGATTCGCTCACCTTGTCTCTGAATGTCCAATCAGTGCAGCTTTATCCAGGCAAATTTCTCAGGCAATTGAACGGTGAGATGGCTTTTGATGGCTGGGTGTGGGATCAAATCCAACTCAACAGTAGCCTCGGCGGTAGCAAAAACTTCGTTGTTGCGCTCTCCTCAAAAGGCGGAAAACGAAATCTCCAGATCACCTCAAATGATGCCGGCACAGCACTTCAAACATTCGACTATTATGATAACTTGATCGGTGGCCGGTTAACTCTTACGGGTGAATATGCAGACATGACACCGGACAGTAAATTTTCTGGGCATGCACTTATCGAAAATTTTCGAGTGATTAACGCGCCGGTGTTGGCAGAATTGTTAAACGTTGCTTCCGTGACCGGCATTATTGAAAATTTGGGTGGTTTGGGATTGGCGTTTGCAAAATTTGATGTGCCGTTTGAATCGGTAGATGATGTGATCACGATCAAGGATGCAACGGTTACAGGTTTGTCGCTCGGCCTAACGGCATCTGGAACGCTTAATACGGCTGTGGAGAGCGTTGATCTTAAAGGCACTATTGTGCCGGCTTATGCCCTCAACACGGCGCTGACGCGAATTCCCATAATTGGTTTGCTGTTTTCAGGGGGCGAAAAAGATGGTGGTGTGTTTGCCGCGAACTATTCGATGACGGGCAGCATAAAAGACCCTGATATTTCTACCAATCCTTTGTCGGTTTTAGCTCCTGGAATTTTGCGCAGGCTATTTGGAATCTTTGATCGTCCAAAAGATAAAAAAAGCTGAAAATAATTAAAGCCGACGCTGGCTCTGTTTTATTCCGCCGCTCGAATGAGGATATGACGTTTTTTGCCAGCGGATAATTTAATAACGCCATTTTCATTGTTGTCCGAAAGTGAAATTACCTGCGTTTCATCCTGAATAACTTGGTCGTTCAAGCGCGCGCCGTTACCTTTAATAAGGCGGCGGGCTTCACCGTTGGAGCTTGCCAATCCGGCTTGGCGGAGAAGATCAAATGCTGGAATGCCGCTTTCAAGCTCAGCTTTAGGCAGCTCGACCGTTGGCAGATCAGTGCTGGTGCCGGCACCTTCAAAAGTTTCTTGCGCGGTTTTAGCTGCCTTTTTGGCCGCGTCTTCGCCGTGGCATAATTTGGTGACTTCATTGGCGAGAATTTTTTTGGCCTCGTTGATTTCGGCATCCTTGAGACTTTCGAAGCGGGCAATTTCATCAAGCGGCAATTCGGTAAAAAGTCGCATGAAACGTCCGACATCGGCGTCTTCTGTGTTGCGCCAAAATTGCCAAAAATCATAAGGCGATAATTGCGCCCCATCGAGCCAAACCGCACCGGCAGCGGTTTTGCCCATCTTCGCTCCGGAAGATGTTGTCATTAATGGTGTGGTTAGACCAAATAATTGGGTGCTATCTACGCGTCTACCCAACTCAACACCATTAACGATATTGCCCCATTGATCAGAGCCACCCATTTGCATCAGGCAATCGTTGCGCCTCGAAAGCTCAAGGAAATCATAAGCCTGGAGGATCATGTAGTTGAACTCTAGAAAAGTCAGCGGTTGTTCGCGATCAAGGCGCAGTTTGACGCTGTCAAAGGTGAGCATCCGATTGATCGTAAAATGTGGGCCATAGGATCGCAGAAAATCGATATATTGGAGCGTATCCAGCCAATCTGCATTGTTAACCATGATGGCGTCAGTTGGGCCGTCACCAAAAGTAAGGTATTTCGAAAAAATCGATTTAATACCGTCCATGTTTTCGTTGATTTTTTCCGTCGTCAAAAGCTGGCGGCTTTCATCCTTACCGGATGGATCGCCAACTTTTGTCGTGCCGCCGCCCATAAGCACAATGGGCTTGTGGCCGGTTTTTTGCAGCCATCTGAGCAGCATAACCGGCAAAAGGGAACCAACATGGAGACTAGGTGCGGTGCAATCAAATCCAATATAAGCCGGAATTATTTCCGTCGATGCACGTGCATCCAAAGCATCAATATCCGTGCATTGATGCATAAAACCGCGTTCAGTGACCGCGTTTAAAAAATCCGATTTGTAACTTGCCATGGTCTCGATCTGTCTCTTATGCAAAGGGTGCAATACTATTTTAAGAGTTGAAATTGTATCTTAAGCGGTCGTTTAGCATAATCATTCTAGTGGTACAACGGACCCCTCTACATACTATGAAAATACTTTGAAAAAATAGGTAATGGCAGAAACAAAAATATATACCGCCTTGGGGCTCATGAGTGGCACGTCGTTGGATGGAATGGATGCCGCCATTATTAAAACCGATGGCAGTTCCATCACGTCCTTTGGGCCGTTCGAAAGCAAATCCTATGAGCCTGAATTTCGCGATCGCTTGCGGGACGCCTTGGGCACCAAACAGGCACCAGATGATCTCGAAGAAGAACTCACCCGCCAGCATGCAGAACTGGTGAGCGATCTGTTGCACAAACACAGCCTTTCTAGGTCTGATATCGACATTATTGGGTTTCACGGACAAACCATCCTTCATGAGCCGGAAAATCGGTTCACATTGCAAATTGGCGATGGCGCGTTGCTCTCTGAATTGACAGGCTGCGCAGTGGTGAACAATTTTCGCAGCAAAGATGTCGCGGCAGGCGGAGAAGGTGCGCCGTTTGCGCCCGTCTATCATCAAGCACTCGCCGCGGACTATGAACAAGCATTCGTCATCGTAAATATAGGCGGCGTGGCGAACGTAAGTTTTGTTGGCAGGGATCAATTACTGGCATTTGATACCGGTCCGGGCAACGCTGCAATTGATGATTTAGTTCAATCCAGAACCGGAAGCAGCTATGACGAAGATGGTTCTCTGGCGCGTAGAGGCGAAGTTAATGCAGAGATGTTAGCTGGTTGGCTTGAGCATCGATATTTTGATCAGCTGCCGCCAAAATCACTCGATCGAAACGCCTTTGATTTTTCGATAGTAGAGACTTTATCGACTGAAGACGCGGCGGCGACATTGGTGGCGTTCACTGTTGAGACCATCGCGCGCGCGGCAACGCATTTTCCAGAACCTGCATCCAAATGGCGTGTCACGGGGGGTGGGCGCCACAATTCATTTATGATGGCTGAATTGGCCAAACGAGTTGAGGGAAATGTTGCACCGGTTGAAAGTGAAGGATGGAACGGCGATGCAATCGAAGCGCAGGCCTTTGCTTTTATGGCGGTCCGCTCGCTGCTAAAGTTGCCGTTGAGCTTTCCAACAACGACCGGTGTCCCCAGACCATTGACTGGCGGCGATATTCACTCGATATAATTACGTACGCTATTTTTTCTTTTTAGCAGATGCTTTTTTCTTTTGCTTGGCTTCGCCTGATGCCAAAGATTCATCGAGATAGCGACTGATTTCTTTGTTCAATAGATCGACTTTACCTTTATAGAAATGGTCTGCGCCTTTGATTGTGGTGAACTCAATTTCAATATTTTTCTGAGCGCCGAGTTTTTGCGCCAGTTTGGATACACTGTCGATAGGAATTGATTCGTCTGAATCACCATGGGCGATAAGGCCAGAAGAAGGGCAGGGTGCAAGAAATGAGAAATCTTCCGTGTTCGCCGGCGGAGACACCGAAATAAAACCTCCAATTTCGGGGCGGCGCATCATCAATTCCATCGAGATCAACGCGCCGAAGGAATACCCACCAATCCAGCAATAAGGGCTGTTTTTATTAAATTGCTGCATCCAGTCAAAAGCGTATGCAGCATCGCTCAATTCGCCGATGCCGCTGTCAAAAACACCTTGTGAGCGGCCGACACCCCGAAAATTAAACCGCAGAACCGAGAATCCACGTTCAACAAAGGCGTTGTACATGGCGTAAACGATCCGATTATTCATATTTCCACCGTGAAGCGAGTGCGGGTGGAGAACAATTGCGATTGGGGCGTCAGGTTTTTTGCTTTGATGATAGCGGCCTTCGAGCCGCCCATCAGGTCCATTAAATATTACGTCCGGCATGATTTTGTGGGATTTGCCTATCAAAAAGGTGGATGAAATCAGGATAATTGAGTAATTTAGTCGGGTATTTTATGTTTTCCACATTTAGTTTTGCTATAATACTTGACTGTTTTAGTCAGGAAACCTATATTCACTTTATACAATTGCGGGTTCGGCGTCAAAAAACCGTTTGTTTTTGTGGTTTTTTCGAGGAGGGCCCGTTTTTAATACAGTACGGAAATTAATGCAATGACCCATGCTTTTTTTAATCGTCTCAAAGAAGATATTGATTCTTTTATGGCACGTGATCCGGCAGCACGCTCGCGTGTTGAGGTGGTGTTTTGTTACCCCGGCTATCACGCCATTTTATTTTATCGCTTTTCGAACGCGGCTTGGCGCCGAAAGTGGTTTTTTCTGGGTCGGTGGATTTCCAACTTCGGCCGCTTTATCACGGGCATAGAAATTCATCCAGGCGCAAAAATTGGCCGTCGGTTCTTTATTGACCATGGCATGGGTGTTGTGATGGGCGAAACATCTGAAGTCGGTGATGACGTAACCTTATACCAAGGTGTTACGCTAGGCGGCACATCCATGGATAAAGGTAAGCGCCATCCAACATTGGAAAACGGTGTGATCGTTGGTTCCGGTGCCCAAGTGTTAGGTCCATTGAATGTCGGTGAGGCAGCGAGGATTGGTGCCAATGCCGTGGTTCTTCAGGATGTGCCGAAAGGTGCCACCATGGTTGGCATTCCAGCGAAAATGGTTATGGGACGTGACAAAACGCTGGATGACGAATTTTGCGCCTATGGAACGCCGACCGAAGATTTGCCCGATCCGGTGGCGCGTAGTTTTGATAGTCTGCGTGCTCAATTGAACACATTGAGTGATCGTATCGTGCAGCTTGAAGAAGAGCTTGGGGATCAAAATAGGTCATTGGATTCTGAAGATGCAGGAGCCGATATCGATGATCAGGCCCAACCGAAATCCGAGACGTCTTCGGGACATTAAAAAAAGAAGTCAAAATTTATTATTTAACGGGAACAGAAAGATAGGAGAAGAACCGTGAAGCTTAGCACCAAAGGCAGATATGCGGTAATGGCAATGGTTGATTTAGCGCGCCAATGTAAAGGTGGGCCGGTAGCGCTTGCCGATATTGCGCTGCGCCAGGATATCTCGCTCTCATATTTGGAGCAGTTGTTCGGCAAATTGCGCAAGGGCTTTCAAGTAAAGTCTGTGCGTGGACCGGGAGGAGGTTATCTCTTGGCCCGTGATGCGGATGAGATGAAAATCTCAGATATTATTATGGCGGTCGATGAGCCGATCCAGACAACGCGCTGCACACCGGGCTCACCTAAAGGCTGCCGGACCGATAATTCACGCTGTTTGACCCATGATCTATGGGCTGAACTTGGCAATCAAATTTATGTTTATTTGAGCTCCGTCTCGCTCGCTGATGTTGTTGAAAATCGTATCCTCGGCACCAGTGGCAATGTTTTATTTCCGTCAGCTAAAATGACCGATGAAATGAACAATCCGGATATGGCGATGCTGCAGGATCGTGAGCTGAGGGTTGCTGAGTAGTTTTTGAAAGACACCTATGAAACAAACCGTTTATTTTGACCACAACGCGACGACGCCCGTTCGGGCGGAAGTTGCAGATGCAATGGCAGGGGCTTTGGTCCTCGGCGGCAATGCATCCTCTGTGCATGGCGCTGGTCGTCAGGCGCGTCAGTTGGTCGAAGAAGCACGCGAAATAATTGCCGAGCTTGTTGGTGCGAGCCTGGCCCAAATCGTGTTCACGAGCGGTGGTACGGAAGCCAACAATTTGGTGCTGCGTGGTACTGAGTGTGATCACATCTTGGTTTCCGCTGTCGAGCATAACTCTGTGTTAGACGCTGCGGACAATATCGAAATAGTGCCAGTGGATGGAAACGGCGTGATTGACCTCACTGCTTTGACATCGCGGTTGTCTGAAATTGACGGCCAAGTTTTGATCTCGGTCATGCTGGCCAACAATGAAACCGGTGTGATTGAACCGATTGCCGAGATTGTCCGCATCGCCAAAGAACATGGCGCGCTCGTTCATACCGATGCAATCCAAGCGCTTGGTAAGGTCAATGTTGATTGGGGCGATCTGGGCGTCGATTTCATTAGCCTGTCTGCTCATAAAATTGGCGGACCACAAGGCGTTGGCGCAATAGTGATCAACGAAGAAATTCCGTTGAAATCAATTTTGCGCGGCGGAGGACAAGAACGTAGCCGCCGGGCCGGCACTGAAAACGTGCCGGGCATCGTTGGATTTGGAGCCGCGGCGAAATTGATTGCCGGCGAGCTTGATCAAATTTCTAAAACACAAGATCTTCGCGATCGCATGGAAGCCTCAATTAAGGCCAAATGTAGCGATGCGGTAATATTTGGAGAGAGCATAGATCGCCTGCCAAATACCAGTTGCGTTTCAATGCCAGGTGTCACCAGTGAAACTCAGGTGATGAAGTTTGACCTGGAAGACTATATGGTCAGCGCGGGTTCCGCCTGTTCATCTGGTAAAGTTCAGGCCTCCCATGTTTTGAAAGCAATGGGCGTCGATGAGGAAACCGCTTCAACCGCCATTCGTATTAGTTTGGGCTTTGGCAATAACTCGAATGACGTCGACGCTTTTGTCAGCCAATGGGAAAAAATATATGCCCGAGCAAACCCCGATCAATTAATGGGGGCGGCGTAATGTCAAATTCGCAAAAGCGTCGTCAGCCGGTCTATCTGGATAACCATGCAACGACACCAACAGACCCTCGTGTTATCGAAGCAATGCAGCCCTATTTCTCAGAGAAGTTCGGCAACCCGCATTCAGGAAGCCATTATTATGGCTGGGAAGCGGAAGAAGCTGTCGAGCTAGCACGCGCCCAAATCGCCGGCGCTATCGGCGCATCGCCTGAGGAGGTTTATTTTACTTCAGGTGCGACAGAGGCAAACAATATAGCGCTCAAAGGGGTTACACGTTTCTACCGTGAGAAAAAGAACCACATCATTACATGTGTGTCAGAACATCCATGTGTTTTGGATTCAGCGCTTGATCTTGAAAGTGAAGGCACACGCGTTACGTATCTGCCAGTTGGTGAAGATGGTTTGATTGATATCGATGAGCTCAAAGAGGCCTTTACCGAAGATACGTTATTGGTCTCAATTATGACCGTGCAAAATGAAATAGGCACCGTGCAGTCAATGGCGGAAATCGGTGCGCTTTGCCATGAACACAAAGCATACCTTCACACGGATGCGGCTCAGGCCCTCGGAAAAATACCGTTGGATGTTAGGGCGATGAACATCGATTTGATGAGCATTACCGGCCATAAAGTGTATGGGCCGATGGGATTGGGCGCGCTTTATATCGGCAATAAACCGAAAGTCAGATTAACGCCGCTGTTTAGTGGTGGCGGCCAGGAAAAGGGCATTCGTCCGGGTACGCTGCCTGCGCCAATCTGTGTCGGTTTTGGAAAAGCTTGCGAACTCGCAGTTGATGAAATGCCGATAGAATCAAAAAAGCTCGAAATTATGCGAGACGGTTTGCTGGCAAAATTGCAGGGTGCAATTCCAAACATTTACATCAATGGTGGCATGGAACATCGTGTGCCGGGCAATCTCAACATCAGTGTTGAAAATGTCGATGCGGAAAGCTTGATGGCAGCCTTGCCTGATCTTGCATTTTCGACAGGGTCGGCCTGTTCCTCAGTATCACAAGACTCATCCTATGTCTTGAACGCGATAGGTCTTTCAAACGAATTGGCAGAGAGCAGTCTCAGAATCGGCCTTGGGCGATTTACCACAGAAGAAGACGTCGACTATGCAGCCGATCGTCTCATCGAAGAAATTTCCATTATCCGCGAAAACCGGCAGGTACTTGTCGGCACCGCGGCCTGAATAAAGAGCAGAGTAAAAAAAATGAACGCAGCAATTACAGAAACAGTCGAACAGGTCCAGAAAGTCGAGAAGTACAAATACGGCTTTGTCACCGATATTGAAACCGACCAAGCCCCAAAAGGGCTGAACGAAGATATCGTTCGGTTCATCTCGGCCAAAAAAGAGGAGCCTGAGTGGCTTCTGGAGTGGCGGCTTAAAGCCTATGCCCATTGGTTGACGATGGAGGAGCCTAATTGGGCAAAAGTTGGCTATCCACCGATAGACTATCAGGATGCCTATTATTATTCCGCGCCAAAGTCGCCGGAAGACGGACCAGATAGTCTGGACGAGGTCGATCCGGAACTATTGGCGACCTATGAGAAACTCGGCATTCCGCTGTATGAACAAGAAGTTTTGGCCGGCGTTAAAAATGTCGCCGTTGATGCGGTGTTCGATAGTGTTTCCGTGGCGACGACTTTTAAAGATGCGCTCGCCAAAGAAGGCGTGATTTTCTGTCCGATTTCCGAAGCGGTCAAAGAACATCCGGAATTGGTAAAGCAGTATCTTGGCTCGGTTGTGCCTTATTCAGACAACTATTTTGCGACGCTAAATTCAGCCGTTTTTACCGATGGATCATTTGTCTACATTCCAAAAGGCGTCGATTGTCCGATGGAGCTCTCAACGTATTTCCGCATCAATGCCTCTAATACGGGGCAGTTCGAGCGGACATTGATCATCGCTGATGCTGGCTCTCACGTGAGCTATCTTGAAGGCTGCACGGCACCGATGCGGGATGAAAACCAGCTTCATGCCGCCGTGGTCGAACTGATTATACTTGATGATGCGGATATTAAATATTCGACCGTACAGAACTGGTACCCAGGCGATGAAAACGGCGTTGGCGGTATTTATAATTTTGTCACCAAGCGCGCGGCCTGCCGCGGCAAGA
>CAJXJM010000057.1 GCA_913054205.1 uncultured Rhodospirillaceae bacterium | reverse complement strand
TCGGATATCGCTTCACTGCAACGCGGCGCAAATCGGCAGCCTTGCAATTGGTCATAGCGGGTCGGTACGCTGCCCTCAATTGTCGTGAGCTGCTTTCCTCGGTGTTCGGGCCCCGGCAAGGTCGATAGCAATCCTTTGGTATAAGGGTGCTCGGGTGCTTCGAATATTATCGGCGCCGGCGAGGTTTCCATCAATCGTCCGCCATACATCACCATAACATCATCAGCAATTTCGGAGACGACGCCAAGATTATGACTGATGAACAGGATCGCCATTTTAAATTCTTCCTGCAGGTCGATCAGGAGATCAAGGATTTGAGCCTGCACCGTTGTGTCCAAGGCCGTCGTCGCTTCGTCAGCGATCAAGATGTCTGGCTCGCATATCAACGCCATTGCAATAACCGCGCGCTGGCGCATGCCGCCGGATAGATTATGTGGGTAGTCCTGAGCCCGCAAAGCTGCATCCGGGATGCCGACGCGGTCCAGCATCGAAATTGCCTTTTGATTGGCTTCTTGTTTGGAGCAATCACTATGAATTAAAAGAGCTTCGGCAATTTGCGCACCGATCGTCAAAACCGGATTGAGCGCCGTTATCGGTTCCTGGAAGATCATCGCGATCGTGTTGCCACGGAGTTGCCGCATCGGTTCCTTTGCTAATTGGAGGATATCTTCTCCATTCAGGTAGATTTCGCCGGCAGAAATTTTTCCAGGCGCAGGAATCAGACGCAACAGCGATAGCGCTGTAAGAGATTTGCCGCTGCCGCTTTCACCGACCAGTCCCAAGGTTTTTCCGGCCTCCAATTCAAAAGATAATTCCGAGACCGCGCGAAACAGGCCATCTTCTAATTGGAAGCTGATTTCCAAATCTTTGACCGAAAGGAGGGGGACGCTATTCATTTTCGGCTTCCAACATGTTCGCCTCTTTCAAATGCAGAGGATTGATATGCTCATGGGCTAAATCAGGTTCGCCGCAATGTTCCAAAATAGCTGACCTGACACGGTTCCGTAAATCTATCGCAGATTGCCAGCTTTGGTCAGCACTAGATGTCTCAGGCGTAATCGACGGCAAAATTTCAACCTGGATGCGTCCGGGACGAGGAAAGCCTGTATCATCTCGCAATATGGCGCGCGTGCCACGCAACGCTATCGGGACAATCACTGCCTTAGCATTGGTGGCGGATGTGAAAGCGCCCATTTGAAAAGGCAGCAGGCCTGTCATTCTGGTGAATGTCCCTTCGGGGAAATACACCAATTGGCGATCCTGTTCGATTGCCTCTGTCACCAAATCGGAATCCTCGACGCTTTTTGATTTTTGAAAGCGCTCGACAAACACGGTTCCGAGTCTTGTCAAAAATAGGCGCGAGATGAAATTGCCAGCCAGTTCGGACTTTGCGACAAATCCTGGCATACCCGGAAGTAATGAAATCAGTGCGGCAGCATCAACGTAACTCGCGTGGTTGGAGACAAATATAAATCGCTGGTCCTGTGGGATGTTTTTTTGTCCCGATATGGAAAGCTGTATGTTGCCAAGCCGAAACACCAGCCAAAGAATAACCCGCAAAAACGCAAACCGTAATGCCTTTATCGGCAACAGAGCCGTGGCGATCCAGGCGATTGGGGTTGCCACCGCCATTAGTGCATACATATAAATTGCGTAGGCCCAGGAAACTGTGGAACGGACAGCCTGTTGAAAGCTCGGTCGAATGCCGGCTACCGCCAATCTAAATATTTGCCATTTTACCGACATTCGGGATTGGTTCGCTGTAAGCCCTTGTTCGAATAATGCTCGTGCTGCGGCGCGGCGAATTTTGCCGCTCGAGGTCTTGGGCACTGTTCGGGGTGGGACCAGCTCGATTTGATCCGGCGGCGTGCCGGTTAAATCAAGTGCAATGGATCTGATCTCTGAAATCATTTTCTGTTGAGCATCTTTGCCTCGCCTTCGAGATTCTGCCATCACGACAAGTCGTTCCGTGCCGGAAGTTGGATCTGGGCTGCCAAAGACCGCGACATTGCCTTTCTGAATGCCGTCAATCAAACCGACCGCTTCTTCTAATTCGACGGGGAATATGTTTCTGCCAGCTCGAATGATCAAATCTTTCTGACGGCCCGTAATAAATATCTCGCCATCCGCCATATAGCCGAGGTCGCCGGCATTGCGCCAATCGCCGTCCATCAAATCATTCGTTGCCTGTGCATTGCGGATATAGCCCGAGGTAGAGGAGGGGCCAAAAAATTGAACCTGGCCTTCCTGGCGTTCCGGCAGCTCATGTCCGGTTGGGCCGACGATCCTGATTTGATGGCCGGGCAAAGCACTGCCGCAAGAAGGAATTTCCATGGCGCTTTCATCCTCAAATTTGGACGGCCGGGCGATACCGGACTTCATAAATGTATCGCGGTCAATTTTATCGATGCGGGGCCCGCGTTCGAGAGGTGAAAAAGATAAGCCGACCGAGTTCTCTGCCAGACCATAGACAGGCTTCATCGCCTCAGCGCGAAATCCATATCGAGCAAAGCGTTCGGTAAATTGTGCCATTGTTTTGGGGCTAACCGCTTCAGCACCATTAAACGCCACCCGCCATGAGCTTAGATCCAAGCCTTCCAAATCTTCGTCTTTCAATCGATTGACGCAGGCTTCATAGGCAAAATTCGGCGCGCCGGAGATCGTTCCTTTATAGCGATGGATGGCTTGCAACCAGCGTTGCGGACGCGCCAGAAAACTCAGCGGAGACATAATAACCAACGGAACGGCATGGGTTAGACTGCCAAGCCACGCTCCGATCAATCCCATATCGTGATAGAGCGGCAGCCAGGAGATAAAAACATCTTCGCAGGTTGCGTTGAGCGCTTTTCCCATCACGCGCACATTGCTGACGAGATTGCTGTGACTTAGGACCACGCCTTTAGGGTCGCCCGTGCTGCCCGACGTAAACTGCAAAAAAGCGGTATCGGATTCTACAGGCTCTGGAAAACGACTAAGCGGCGCGGCGCTCATGAGTTCATCACAGGTTATCACGTCTCGAAGCGATGGCACTTGAGCGGATAATAAATGTGAGAACATTTTGGCTTCTGGCACGGTAATCATCAGGCCAGCCAGAGCGGTATCCGCAATTTTGGCATGGCGTAAAATATGATCTTCTAATTGTTGAGGACGTCCAGGAGGATAAATCGGTACCGGCACACCACCGGCGAGCAGCACGCCGAAAAAACTAATGAAATAATCGCGCCCGGTTGGCAGCATCAATAGAACGGATTCGCCCGGCGACAAGTGGCGTTCAATCAATCCGGCAGCGATTTTTTCGGCTTCGACCAATAATTCACCGTAGGTGATTGTCTCTGCCGGGACATCCTCTGAGTTTGTGTCTGAATAAAGATGGATATGGATGCGCTCGGGATGCTGGGCAGCGTGCCATTTCAGAATCGCATTCAAAGTGCCGAGCTCCTCAGGGGCAGGCGCTGCTTTCTCAGGTTGCTGAGTTTTGATCGTCGTGAGTGTTGCAGAAGCAACTTCTGATCCACCCGCTTCCATGAGAATATCTTTGAGGGTATCGGATTGACTGAGCGCCCGTTCTGAAAAAGTAATTTTAAACTCTTGTTCTACGCGATGGAGGAGTTCAAGGCGTGATAGACTGTCGAAACCAAGATCGCGCTCTAACGATTTTTCAAGTGAAACGATTTCGGACAATTTCTGTCCCGGGTGAAGCTCCTCCGCCAGTTCGGCTGCGAGGGCCAGCAGGCGCTCCGGTGAAACAACGGGTGAGAGATTATTCGAGATATTATTAGAGGTTTCGCTCATTGACTAAAACTACTCTAATTTCTAGTCTTTCGCTATGCAGCATTGTGGTGACATTGGTCACAGATTACTGATCATTCTTTTGCCATAATTACTGCACATATATTGAATTCGGTCGGCAAAAAATCAATTTATAGAGTGTAGACGAGTCTGTATAATTCAATAATCAAAATTAAATAGCGTGGAAAACAATGAATAGATTTCTCAAATTTGGTTTGATAGCAGTGTTGGTGTCGTCAGGCACGCTAGGCTTTTCTTTTGGTAAAGCCTCGGCGAGTGAACGAGTGCATCTGTCCCCCTTCATGGTCAATGTGATTGAAGACGGCGGCAAAAAAACAGGTCAGCTGCCGATTTCTGTTTATCTTGATCTCAAAGATGTAGAGTCAGCGAGATATGTCTGTGGCATCGCACCCAGAATTCGGGCTCAAATTACCCGAAATTTGGTCTCTGATAGATATCAATTGGATCGCAAGGGCAGATTACCATTAGCTAAAATTCGGCTCAAACTCTGGCCAATTGCCTATAGAGTTATAAAAAATGTGAAACTACAAAACATGCTGGTTGCACAAGGCACAGGCAAGGTTAGTAGTTCTGAAGCACGTATGTTTACCCGGCGAGGTTGCCGCCGTCTTTCGAAAGGGAAATAGTTGAGGTAACCTCCCTCCAAATTGTTATATTTTTTATTTGGAGGGATTTATGGGGTTCGATGGCACCTTTGCAGCTTGCAGTGATATCAAAATTTTTTATGGCATAAGCGGCAGCGGCTCCTATATATCAGTGGAACCGGCGGTGATCTAAGACGTCCTCAGAATGCCTTAACCTCAAGTTTTCCAGATCATTTTGAAACGCTCAGCTATGATCAGCGCGGGCTCGCGCAGACCGATAAGCCTGACGCTCTCTACAGCATGGCACAATACTGCGAAGATGCCGCAAATCTGCTGGATGTTGTTGGCTGGGACAGTTGTTTTGTTATGGGAATTTCTTTTGGCGGCATGGTCGCTCAGGAACTCGCCATTCGGCATCCGGGCCGCGTTAAAAAGCTCGTGCTTGGCTGCACTTCCACCGGAGGCGCGGGCGGATCATCCTATCCGCTTCACGAATTACAGGACATGCCGCTTGAAGAAAAAATAAAATTTCGAATGTCAAAAAATGACACGCGCCTGAACGAGCAATGGCAGCAGGACAATCCTGAAAAATTCCAGGAGCTTTTTGATAAGGCGCTAGAGACGGCAAATTTCGCCAAAGATGATCCGGGCAAGGCGATGGGCTCAAGGCGTCAGCTTGAAGCGCGCGCGGAACACGATACCTTTGACAGGGTAGTGGATTTAACAATGCCGGTATTGGTCTGCGGCGGGCGTTATGACGGACAGGCTGAGCCCCAAGTCGTCGAAAATCTTGCAAAACGAATTCCGGGTGCTGAGCTGGCCTATTTCGAAGGCGGACATTTTTTCTTAGCGCAAGACCTCGCCGCATCACAAAAGATAACTGAATTTTTACTATCGGAATAAAATAAAAACATGTCAGAAAAGCCGCACGAGCGCATAGCCGAGATTAAACGTAAAGCCGATGAGGGCCCAACCATCCTGCAACATAGTTTTCGTCCCTTTTTTATGTCGGCGGGACTTTGGGCAACTCTGGCTGTGCCGTTTTGGCTGTTGAGCTTTGCTGGTGTTCTGGTTCTACCCGAAGGCTTTGATGGACTGCTTTGGCATCAACATGAAATGCTGTTTGGGTTCGCTGGCGCTGCGATTGCCGGCTTCATTCTGACTGCCATTCCGAATTGGACAGGTCGCTTGCCGGTGAGTGGCTGGCGGTTGGCTGTGCTCGTTGCGATGTGGATTGCTGGCCGGGTTGGATTTTTGACGATTGCCTGGATTGGGCCATTAGCGGCGGCAGTGTTGGACTTATCTTTTTTGACCATGCTCGCATTGATGATCGCGCGCGAACTAATCTCCGGTAATAACTGGCGAAACCTGCCTGTGCTTGTCCTGATTTCGTTTTTCACTTTAGGCAATTGGTTGGTGCATTTTGAAATTAGCGGCCTCGTCGAAACAGCAGATATGGGTATTCGGCTATCGACCTTCATTTTGGCCATTCTGGTTGCTGTGATTGGCGGGCGCGTTGTGCCAAGCTTTACCCGCAACTGGCTGGTAAAAAGTGGTAGCGATGTCTTGCCGGAACCTATGGGACGATTTGACGGTGTGGCTCTGGCGGCGCTTATTGTTTTTGTTATCGCTCAAGTCTTAATGCCGGATATTCAAGTGACCTCTTGGCTGGCGCTCATTGCCGGAGGGCTACACGGGGTTCGATTGTTGCGCTGGAAAGGTTGGGCGATTTTCGCTGAACCTTTGATGTGGGTACTGCATTTGGGCTACGCCTGGCTCGTCGTGGCGCTTTTATTGATTGGCGCATCTGGGTTAACCGACAACGTTCCAGATTCTGCGGCGATCCACGCGCTTACTGCTGGTGGGTTCGGCACCATGATTGTTGCCGTTATGACGCGGGCATCGCTCGGCCATACTGGGCGAGAGTTGGTTTCCACGCCCGCAACGACGGTCGTTTTCATTTTAATTACGATAGCTGCACTTACGCGAGTAGGAGCGCCGTTCCTCAATGATCTAAATCTCACGGCTATTTGGATTTCCGGCATTGCCTGGACGTTTGGCTATGGGCTTTTCAGCGTCCTCTATTTCCCGGTGTTCACTCAGCCTCGTGTGCAAAAGCGCCAAGCAAATCAGGTTTCTGAATAGGCGCTACTTCTTAACGCCCCAGTTTTCGATCCACAAAGTGGTCGTGCCTTGATGCCCGGTTGGTGTTACGCCGGTCAGCCATTTTGGCAAAATGTAAGAATTGGCACGGAAGTAGAGCGGAATTACGGGCAACTCTGTCGCATATATTTGTTGGAAGCGATGCCAGAGCTTTTCGCGTTTTGTTCGATCCAATTCGACTTCAATTTGCTCGAGCAGTGTATCCATCTCAGCATTTTTAAAACCGGTGTAATTTTGTCCGCCCCAGTTGTTTTCCTTGGTCGGAATATGGGCCGAATGAAGCGTTGAGCGCGGCACGCTTTCAGGCGCGCTGAGCCAGGCAAACATCGCAAGACCTGTGTATTTTCGCTGAGTGACGGTCTGGCCAAAGAAAACCCGGGCGGGTTGGTTGCGGATTCGGATTTCGACTCCGAGCTGCTTCCATTGGCTTTGCAAGACCTGCTCAACCAATTCGCGGGTTCGATTGCCCGCTGTCGTCATCAGCTCAAATGAAAGTTTGTCACCCTTGGCATTGTAGCGAATGCCGCGTTTTTTAATCGACCAGCCGGCCTGGTCCAGAAGCTTGCCAGCGGCCTTGAGATCGAAGCTATAGATCGGCGTGTTTTTTGTATAAATCCAATCGAGCGGATTGATGTTGGTGTCGGCGACCGGTTGGCGGCCGTCAAACAACTGACTTGAGATCGCTTGACGGTCGATGCCGCGGATCAGCGCTTCGCGTACGCGTTTATCTTTGAGCAAAGGGTTGTCAAGATTGAGATCAATATGCTCGTAGATCAGGCCCGATTTGTAAATCATGTTGAATTTCTTGCCGTGACGTTTGCCGAAGGCCAACGCCTGATCGATGGTAATGCCGAGATCGCCAGAGATCATATCGATTGCGCCTGACAACAAATTTGCTTCGAGCGCAGCGGTGTTACCAATCACGCGTATAACAACTTGTTTGAAGTGCGGTTTTTTGCCCCACCAGGTTTCGTTCGGCACCAGCACAACATGCGCGCCAGACCTTACTTCGCTGATCCGGTAGGGACCAAAATACAGCCCTTTGTTGGTCGTGTCGGTATCAAATCTGGTGCGGTTGCGGTATTCGGCGGGCGCTTTATCGAATATTTCTTCGTCGAGATGCGCGGGCAGTACTTCGAAACCGTTTATATCGTTATAGGCAAATGTCAGCTTGTCGAAATGCAGCGTGAAGGTTTTTTCATCAATGGCATCGACTTTGTAGGCACGGCGATAGAATTCCAGCCCGCTCACACCGCTTTTTGGATGGCGACCCACTTTCCAGGTAAAGATGACGTCTTTGGAGGAAACCGGACGGCCATCGCCCCAATTTGCATTTGGCTGGATGGTATACGTAACGGCGATGCCTTTTTTACCGTTGGGCGCGGTCTCAGGCTTGGCGAGGCCATTCTCAATGGTCGGTAGTTTTGTGCAGAGCATGCATTTTAACTGCCAACTCGGGTCCTGTACGGTGAACGGCCGCCGAGTTGCCGACAAAATATAGGTCTTCGCCAGCATGGAATCGATATTGGGATGAAAGGTCGACGGGAATTGCGTGATACCAATGACGAGGCGTTCCTTTGCCTCGGCAAGACTGGTGAAAGCAATCACCAGACCCGCTATTATTGTGATTAGAAGTCGTTTCATGATGCGACTGTACCTGCTCTTGCCGACAACTCAATTTAAAAAAACCGTGATAGGGGGAAGATTTTCGCTGCAAAGGCGTTTACACAATAGGAAAGTTATCTGCATAGGGAGAATGCATATGGTGTATTCAATGAAACGCAGGTTTTGTACTTTGATTATTACACTACTCCTTGCTCTGTCGATATCTGCTTGGCAAGTCAATGCTGCGGGCGGAGGTGGTGGAGATGATGACGTGGACAAACCTGTTTCCGATGAGCAAATAAATTTTGATGCGGGTGTACGGGCTGTCTACGCTGGGAAATATGACAAAGCCATCGAACTCATGGCCAAAGTCCTGAAAGATAATTCAAAAAATGCCGATGCCTATAACTATTTAGGTTTTTCTTTTCGCAAAAAAGGCGATCTCAAGCTGGCGGCGTCCGCCTATAAGGAGGCACTCGACATCAATCCAGATCACAAAGGCGCACTGGAATATCAAGGTGAGATGTATCTGAAGCTTGGTAATGTTTCGCGCGCAAAATCTAACCTCTTCCATCTTGAACGGCTGTGCTCCAATGGCTGCAAAGAGTTGGCCGAACTGAAACGAGCGATCGCCGATTACGCAGCAACGCACCCGAACAGAGGGAGTTAGCTGTTCCAGCACCCCGTTCAAAGTAAAAACCGCGATAGGGGAAGATTTTCTCTTTAAAGACGTTTACACTATAAGAATGGCTGTTCGTATCTGGAGAACTTCAATGAAACCTGCAATATTTACCATAGCTGCTGCGATGCTATTAAGTTTTTCACTTACCTCGGCACCAGTGCTCGCTATGGGCGGCGGCGACACTAAAACCGTCGATACATCTAAGCAGGATTTTGCGGCTGGCAAGAAAGCTGTATATGCCGCGAAATATAACAAGGCTATTATGCTGATGACCAAGGTCTTGAAGTCAGATTCCAAAAACGCCGATGCTTATAATTATCTCGGGTTCTCCTACCGCAAAAAAGGTAATCTTAAGCTCGCGGCTGCATCTTACAAAGAAGCGCTCGATATCAATCCAAACCATAAAGGCGCACTTGAGTATCAAGGCGAGATGTATCTAAAGCTCAATAATTTCTCCGCAGCAAATTCTAATCTTGCGCATCTTGAACGGCTTTGTTCGTCTGGCTGCAAAGAATTAGCGGAGCTAAAACGCGCTATTGCCGATTATGCAGCAACGCGTCCTGCTCGGGGTAGTTAATTAATCTATTCGGCACGTCCGCCGTTAGCCTTTGACCAGCCAAGTGGATCGGCGAGGAAATCACGCACGCCTTGGATATCTTCGTTTGAGAAATATTTACCCTGTTCGGCTTGCTCCAGCACATCCCACCAATTGGCAAGGTAGTGGAGATTGACGCCGGCTTTTTCCATGGTTTCTTCGGCGCCGGGAAATGCGCTGTAATAAAATACAACAAAAATGTCGGTGACTTCGGCGTCTCCTGCTCGCAGGGCATCTATAAACATGACTTTGCTGCCGCCATCGGTCGCGAGATCTTCAA